>JALUYM010000182.1 GCA_027018745.1 Bacteroidales bacterium
GCTTCAAGAGGTGATGACACACCCTTATGAGGAACAATCACAAGAGATTGCAGAGAAGTATTACAGAAAAAAACCTGCACAACTCTTTCACATCGCGGGTGTCTCTCACATCAGCTGTTCATCGTAGAATTGGACTAGTTTTGAGTATGATATTTTTGGTATAAATTACTGTTAAGGAAAAAATAAACCCATATAATAAGTAAAAAGATAAGTCCTGTTATTGTATCTGAATCCCAGTTGTTTGTGAAAGTTTTTAACGACCATACTCCTTCGTTATCGACGAACATTCCTAAAATACCTAAGAGTAGGAAAGTAGTCATGGCATAAAACCATTTATCATTCTTTTTGGCTCTTGAATCTATTTGATTTTCTATTGTTTTGAGAGTGAGCTTTTTATATTTAGACATTAATATATCAAGCTCCTCTAAAGCAGTCTTCTGTCTCTCTTGCTTTACCGATTCATCTTGACTGTTTTCAATTGCACTAAACCAAGTATTGATGAATTCTACCTCTTTTATGGCTCCATCAATACCTTTTTTAAGGCGTATGCTTTCGATACGGCTTTTTCTCCATGAACTTATCACATCGAAGAGTTTGATAAAGAGCGTTAAAATAGCTCCAATGATACTAATAATCGCAGTAATATTGATACTGTCATTTTCCATAAAATACCCCTCCGACAAAGTTCTGTTATAGTACATTCTACACAAAAGGATGAAAAAAGACAAGATTAGCTGCTCTGTTCCTCTGCTTATAAACGTGTTTGCCTGACTATTTTCACCGCTTCAACCATATTTTTCAAACTCGGTTTTACCTCTTTCCACTTCCGTGTTTTGAGTCCACAGTCCGGGTTTATCCACAGTTGCTCTTTTGGGAGAACCTCTAAGAGAGAGTGAATCTGCTTGACTATCTCCTCAACCGATGGAATTCTCGGGCTGTGAATGTCATAAACACCCGGTCCTACCTCTTGTTTGTACCCGACTTGTGCAAATATCTTTAAGAGTTCATTCCCACTTCTTGCAGTCTCAATGGAGATAACATCTGCATCCATCGCTTCAATGGTAGCTATGATGTCGTTAAACTCACTGTAACACATATGTGTATGAATCTGTGTCTCTTTTCTTGCAGAGCTTACTGAGAGTTTAAAATCTCTTACGGCAAAATCTTCATAGGCCTGCACTTTTGCGGCTCGTAAAGGATAGCCCTCTTTAAACGCAGCTTCATCGACCTGTATCATTTTTATACCGGCGTTTTGCAGGTCATTAACTTCATCACAGATTGCCAGTGCTATCTGTTTGCTGACATTGCTACGATCCATATCATCACGTACAAATGACCAGTTTAAAATAGTAACAGGGCCTGTGAGCATTCCTTTCATTATCTTGTCAGTTTTGCTCTGTGCATAGGTAATCCAATCTACAGTCATAGGTTTTGGACGGCTGATATCTCCATAGATAAAAGGAGGTTTCACGCAGCGGCTTCCATAACTCTGTACCCAACCATTTTGACTGAAACCATAACCTTGAAGCTGCTCTCCAAAGTACTCGACCATATCATTACGCTCAGGTTCACCATGTACAAGCACTTCAATGCCACACTCTTCTTGAAACGCAACACAATCATCGATGTAATTTTTCATCTGGGCAATGTAAGATTGCTCTGAAATATTGCCATTTTTAAACTCTCGTCTTGCATGTCTTACTTCCGGAGTCTGCGGAAACGAGCCTATGGTTGTCGTTGCAAGTTCTTTGTAGCCTAAAAGCTCTTTTTGGATTTTTATACGATCTTCATAGGCACCGTCGCGTTCCAGTTTTGTAATGTTTTGTGTACGCTCTTGTACTTTTTTATCATGAATGAGCGGCGAAGATCTTCTGCTTGCGTTTGCTGCTTGATTTGCTTCAAAGAGTGCTTTTTCTGCTGCATTCAAACTCTCTTTACCTTCAAAAAATATTTTTGATATAAGGGCAATCTCCTCTAATTTCTCAACCCCATAACTGAGCCAGTTTTTTATCTCGCTATTCATTTTTTCTTCGTAACGAAGAGTAAAAGGCACATGCAGCAGTGAACATGAAGAGGAGACTAAAATATTCTCTTTATCAACGCTTTTGGCAATGCTGTTTAAGAGTGAAACTGTTGCGTTTATATCGTTTTTCCAGATGTTTCTTCCATCGACAACACCGGCAATGAGTACTTTGTTTGAAGCAGCGATGTCACTAAGGCTTTCAAGGTTCTCTTGACCATGAATAAAGTCAAGTCCAAGTGCCCAAACAGGAGTGTTTACAAGGATTTTTGTAGCCTCTTTTGAGTGCTCAAAATAACTTACAACTGCTATTTTAATATTAGATGATATGAGTGATAATTTATCGTAGGTTGGCTTGATAAGACTCAATACTTTCGGTTCTAGATCTTTTACAAATATCGGTTCATCGATTTGGAGTGTAACTGTCTCATCAAGCGC
>JALUYM010000183.1 GCA_027018745.1 Bacteroidales bacterium
AAGGCCTTTTACCGTCCCCAAAGGGACAAAAATTGAAGCAGCTGTCTTTGTGAAAGGAAAACTGATGGAGGTCCCTTCTGTGAAAGTGATAAAATAGATTCCGGTGTATTATCAGAAAAACCGGCCCTGGGCTGCCAACCGAATTATGGTTCATCAAAACCAGGCCGTATAAAGGTAGAAGCATGGGGAAATTCTTTCTCCAAATGATATTTAATGCGCATCAGCAGGTATATAATCTCATTGATTGCGGTTGTTTGATCCGGGAAAAAGTGCAGCAAATGATACCAGGCAACCAGCGAACGGCTGATGAGTGCAAGGCTCGCTTTGGCCGTTCCATCCGACTCCCGCGAGCCTTCATCAACTGATAAACCGTTCTCTTCCTCGCGTCCCCTGGAATAATAGGCACGCGACAGTTTCAGATAAAGGTTCAACTGATACCGCATAATTATATCAAGCATAGTATTAGCCTCTTCTTTTGATGTTTCGGAAAGATCATCCGCTATTATCTTAAAAACAGAGCCCGGTTGAGATTCATCCATGACAATACGACCTTCACCTGCCATATCATCCAGGAAATCATCTACTTTGTCTTCAAACAGGCGACCGGCTTTCAAAACCATGTTATTGACCGATTTGTGCTGAAACAAATCAAATTTTGCTTTGGTGCTTACCCCAACAAATTCAGTGAGGTCTATATTCTTTTCAGCAGCTTTCAGTTTTATTTTGTTTTGAACTTCTGTTGCTTGATTTTCAAGCCTTTCCCAAAAAATCCGGTTCTTTTCATCATCAGCCTCCAAGTTTTCAGGATGACGGACCTCTTTGCGGGCAGCATAAGCCTGGCAACGGGCGCCAAAACCACAACGCTCACACCAACGGTCACAATAAGCGTAGATGTTTTCTATTTTTTTCATATTCTTTTACTGACATCATTTCAGCCCGAGAGTATTATTGGCCGACCTGACGGATAAAAATTTCATTAATAGTGGGCAATATTTCCCGGAAAGAAACAATGGAGGCCTGTTTCATTATTTGTTGAAGCAAATCGTCAGGAGTACTTCCGTTCAGCAGTTTTACTTTCAAAAAACGCTCACCGGCTTTTTGCTTAACAGCCAGTTTTTGAAATGCTTCGGGGTTCAGTTCCATCTCATTTTTCCCTGACGGACGAAAGCCCACTTCAAAGACATTCGATTTAAACCGGTCTTTAATTTCGTTTATTTCACCTGAAAGCACCTTCTTTCCATTGTTGATAAGAACAATATGGTCGCAAAGTTCCTCTACGGACGCCATGTTGTGGGTAGAAAAAATAATGGTTGCCCCCTGTTCCCTCAGGTGCAGGATTTCATCTTTGAGAAGATTGATGTTAATAGGGTCAAAACCGCTAAAAGGTTCGTCAAAAATAAGCAGCCTGGGACTGTGCAGGATAGTAACAATAAACTGAACTTTTTGCTGCATGCCTTTGGAAAGTGCTTCCACTTTCCGGTTCCACCATGCAGTCATATCGAAACGGTCGAACCAGTATTTCAATTTTTTTCGTGCCTCGGCGGCAGGCATTCCTTTCAAACGGGCCAGATAAAGGGCCTGCTCCCCCACTTTCATTTTTTTGTAAAGGCCGCGTTCTTCGGGAAGATAACCGATTTTAATAATGTCCTCTTTGGCAATCGGTTTCCCATCCAACAATACGGTTCCTTCGTCAGGGGCAATAATCATGTTGATAATTCGAAGGAGGGTGGTTTTTCCTGCCCCGTTGGGACCAAGCAGTCCATAAATAGAGCCTTCTGAAATCTCCATGCTCACTTTTTCAAGCGCCTGGTGTTTTTCAAAACGCTTACTGATGTTTATGATTTGCAGTTTGTCCATAAAGTTAAGAGAAAAATTCCCTCATGCGGTCAAAATAGCTTTTATCCTTTGATGTGGGACTGGGTTTAAAATTGGAAGAATCCCTGAGTTTCTCCAGAATTCGTTTTTCCTCATGTGTCAGGCTGCGCGGTGTCCAGATATTCACATTGACCAACAGGTCTCCCCTGCCGTAACCATTCACATCGGGAAGTCCTTTACCCTTGAGCCGCAACACTTTTCCCCCCTGCGTTCCGGCAGAAAGTTTAATACGGGCTTTCCCATCCACTGTAGGGACATCCACGCTGGTGCCCAGGGCAGCATCAGGAAAACTGACATAAAGATCATACAACAGGTTATTACCATCGCGTTTCAGGTCAGGATGCGGGATTTCTTCAATCAGCACTATCAGATCTCCCGGAATACCACCGTGGGCTGCAGCATTTCCTTTTCCGCTCATACTAAGCTGCATACCATCGTTGACACCGGCCGGAATATTGATGGTTACTACCTCTTCTGATTTCACAATACCATGGCCCTGGCAAACCGGACATTTATGTGTAATAATTTGTCCTTCTCCGCCGCATTGCGGGCAGGTAGAAGAAGTCTGCATTTGTCCAAGAAAAGTATTAGTAACCCGGGTTACCTGGCCCGTACCATGGCAGGTGGGACATGTAACAGGTTGTGAACCTTTTTCGGCCCCCGTACCATTACATGCCGGGCAGGGAACATATTTTTTTAATTTGATCTTCTTTTCAACACCATGCGCCATCTCGGACAGCGTCAGTTTTACCCTGACACGAAGGTTTGAACCTCTGTTGACATGCCTTCTGCGGGTAGATCCCCCAAAAGGGTTGCCCCCAAAAGAGCCGCTGCCAAAGCCAAAATGGCCGCCGAAGATATCCCCGAAATGGTTGAAAATATCTTCCATAGACATACCTCCCCCGCTGAAACCGCCACCGGCAGCTCCACCAACACCCGCATGGCCAAACTGGTCATACCGGGACCGTTTTTCCGGGTTGCTCAATACTTCATAGGCTTCAGCAGCTTCCTTAAATTTTTCTTCAGCATCCTTGTTATCAGGGTTCTTATCAGGATGATACTTAATGGCCAACTTGCGATAAGCTTTTTTTATTTCAGCCTGTGAAGCATCCCGCGATACTCCGAGTACGTCATAATAATCGCGTTTACTCATTCTAATATTTCCTTTCCGGGAATTTTATCCCATTTCTATTGTCCTACTACCACTTTTGCATAACGAATCACCTTGCCGTTCAGGGTATAACCTTTCTGAACAACATCAACAATTTTCCCTTTCATTGCTTTGGAAGGTGCCGGAATGTTAGTAATGGCTTCATGAAAATCGGTGTCAAATGTTTTTTCCCGGGCTTCAATTTCTTTGAGCCCCTTTTGCCCCAAAATAGTAGTTAGTTTATTATAAATCAATTCAATACCCTTTTTAGCCTCTTCGCTCAAATGATGTTCTTCAAATGACTGAATGGCACGCTCCAGATCATCTACCACAGGTAAGATATCGAGAATCACTTCGCGGGAAGCGTTTTTCTGTAATTCAATCCGTTCTTTGGCGGTTCGTTTCCGGTAGTTATCGAACTCAGAATACAACCGCATGTATTTGTCATTCAGGTCATCATATTTTTCCTGAAGCGCTTCCAGCTTTTTCTGTGCCGAAGATTTTCTGGGTTTTTTCTTTGCTTCTTTGTGTCCGGCAGCAGCATCAGGTTTTTCTTCCTTGTTTACCGGCTGCCCGCTTTCCACTTCCGATTCTTCTTTCGTCTCCGGTTCTTCTTTAACCGGTTGATTTTCAAAAGTTACATCTTCAGCAGCTTCCTGTTTCGAATTTTTCTCTTTTGTATTTTTATCTTGATTTTTTGTACTCATATTCCATCACTGTTTTTAAGATTTCCTTTGCATGTAACAAATTTTTTGCCAACAATTGCCTGCGGTCATTATGACAGACAAAACGGGACCGACTGACAATTTTTTTGCAAAGCTAATGAATTTCTTTGCCTGCTATGGTTTTCGGATAATGGTTCTGCGGCTTGCAGGTTCAACTCACAAAGAGATAACGGCAACTATCCTGCACAATTTCTTTTTTCATTTCAGAAATAGAAATCCCGGGGCACAACATCAGGAAATTCGCTCAATATCGGCACCCAACGCCTGTAATCTTTCGTCAATATGTTGGTAGCCGCGGTCAATTTGCTCAATATTATCAATAATGCTGGTCCCTTCAGCCGACAAAGCAGCAATAAGCAATGCCACACCTGCCCTGATGTCCGGCGAACTCATACGAATACCCCGCAACGGCTGGTTGTTGTTCAAGCCGATGACTGTTGCCCTGTGCGGGTCACACAAAATAATCCGTGCACCCATATCGATAAGCTTATCCACAAAGAACAAACGGCTTTCAAACATTTTTTGATGAATCAGCACGCTGCCATTGGCCTGAATAGCCACTACCAGCACAATACTGATCAGGTCGGGCGTAAAACCAGGCCAGGGAGCATCGGCTATGGTCATAATGGAACCATCGATAAACGTCTCAATGGAATAATGATCCCGGGCAGGGACATAAATATTTTCCCCTTTTTGCTCTATTTTGATTCCAAGACGCCGGAAAACCGTGGGGATCATGCCCAAATTGCCAAGTTGTGTTTTTTCGATGGTGAGCTCCGAACGCGTCATGGCGGCCATACCGATAAAGCTGCCCACCTCTATCATATCAGCCAGCATGGTATGCGTCGTGCCCTTTAATGAAGGCACACCGTGGATGGTAAGTAAATTCGAACCAACACCTTCGATGTGCGCCCCCATGTTAATGAGCATTTTACTCAGTTGTACCACATAAGGTTCACATGCTGCATTGAAAATTACCGTTTTGCCTTTGGCCATCACGGCAGCCATAAGGATATTGGCCGTTCCCGTTACGGAGGCCTCTTCCAGCAGCATTTCATTGCCTTTTAGTTCATTGGCCTGAACATCATAACGTTTTTCGGCCTCGTCGTATACGAACGAAACACCCAATTTCTGCAATCCGTTAAAATGTGTATCCAGCCGCCGCCGGCCGATCTTATCGCCGCCGGGTTGCGGGATCACACCACGACCAAAGCGGGCAAGAAGCGGCCCCAATATCATGATGCTCCCGCGGATACTGGTGGCTTTTTGAAAAAATTCATTCGAATCAAGATAGTTCAGGTCTATATTATCGGCCTGAAACCGATAGCTTTCTTCTCCAAGCTTTTCGATTTTCACCCCGAAGCCTGCCAGCAATTCGATAAGCCGGTTTACATCGCGTATATCGGGGACATTATGCAAAATAACGGGATCCGGGGTAAGCAATGTAGCACAAATAATTTGCAATGCTTCATTCTTAGCGCCCTGCGGACGAATAGAGCCCCTAAGCCTTTTACCTCCGGTTATTTTGAACGACCCCATGCTTAGTAGGTTTTTTTGCTGTATTTTTTTCTTCTGCCGTTGTTGTTCTTGCCCTGTGAGTTCTTTTTCTTCTTAGCCCTTTTCCCGGCCAGCACATCACTGGAAGCTATCAACGCCACATCTTCCTCCAGTTTCAACTTTCCCCCCGACAGTTCCTCCAATTGGTTCAGGATCATTTTATCATTTACCGAATCGCGGTTCCAGTTCAGGTACGACCGTTTCATCTGATTGGCAATCAGAAGGGTGATCTCTTTTTTTTCAGGGCCATCTTCCAGGTCGGAGGCATATTTTATCATTTTTTCCAAATGCTTGCCATAATGTTTAAAACGGATATTGTCTTCACTATAATGAAGTGCATCCGGCTTACGGTGAATGGTCTCCTTTTGGGGGGGCGGAAAAGGGCTGTCCACATCCAGTTTAAAATCAGAGATAAAATACAGATGGTCCCACAGTTTGTGGAGATAATCGCTCTCTTCCCTTATTTGCGGATGCATGTTAATCATGATTTCCACAATGCGGTGCGCAGCAGCGGTCCTTTCTTTACGGTCTTTGATTTCCGCAACATGATACACCATTTTCTGAATATTTCTTCCATACTCAGGAATAGCCATTTTGTCGCGTGAGGTATTGTATTCCATGGTTCTCAGCTAAAATTTATACAGCATGGGGCTTTTTGGGATAAAGCTTGTTAATTTGTAACAGGCAAAAAGGATAATTTCTTCTTCAGCCCGCAATATTTCCTTTGCAAAAGTAGGTAAAAATTTTATACCCGGACGAAATTATCGCTTAGCATTTTCGAGCATAACCCCGGCAATAAACTCCGCTGCTTTCCCATCGCCAAAGAGGGATGGAAACTGCAACGCTTTCCCCTTTCCGGAAAAATAATCAAAAGCCTGCAGTATCTTTTCTTTATCGGCATTCACCACCCGGCCGCATCCTTCGTCCACAATCTCTTTCCATTCAGTTTCGGAACGCAGGATAATCGATGGTTTTTTAAAGAAAAAGGCTTCTTTCTGGACACCGCCGGAGTCGGTAAATACCATTTCACAACGGCTTTCGAGCATAATCATATCTAAAAACGAAACAGGGGGAATGAATAACAAATTTTTATTTTGCCGTAATTTGCGATAAAATTCCATATCCAGGTTTTTTTTCATCAGTTTGGCCGTACGCGGATGCAATGGGACTACAACAGGTTTGTTACTTTCCCCGGCAATCTCTGAAAAAGCAGCAAAAACAGCATGCAGCCTTTCGGGCCGGTCGGTATTGTTGTCGCGGTGGACCGTGGCAAGGAAAAACGGAAAGTTTTCCAAGTTCAGGTCCTTTAAAACCCTGCTTTTTTCTTCCGCTGTTTTTCTGAAAAACAGACTGTTATCGTACATCACGTCGCCACAGTGAAAAATTCCGGGATGGTCGGCAGTGTAAGGCGGCCGGTTATCCGGATCAAAGCCTTCGTTGACCAGGTTTTGCAGTCCGGTTGCCGTGGGAGAAAAAAGAAGTGTGGAAACATGGTCGGCCATAATGCGGTTGATCTCTTCGGGCATGCTTTTGTTGAATGAACGCAGCCCTGCCTCAATATGGGCAATGGGCACATGGATTTTGGAAGCGGCTATGGCACCTGCCAGTGTGGAATTGGTATCGCCGTACAAAACCAGATAATCGGGCTTTTCTTTCAGCAAAATTTCTTCTATGCCTGTAATCATACCGGCTGTTTGCCGGCCATGGCTCCCGCTGCCAATGTTCAGGTTCACATCCGGCCCGGGGATGCCCAGCTCGTCGATAAACACCTGCGACATGTTGGCATCGTAGTGCTGCCCCGTGTGGATTATCACCTCGGTAATCTCATCTGAAAAACGGTTTCGGATAGCCCGGCTCAAAGCAGCGGCTTTAATAATTTGCGGCCGGGCACCGATGAGGGTTACTATTTTCATAATTTTTTATCAATACATTTTGTTTTGAAAGGATTACAAATCCTTGACCCCTTTTACATTCGGATTGCAAATCCGAATGAGCACAGGTGAACTAACGCTCTTCGGGATTTGTAATCCCGAAGCTCAAAAGCTGTAAGATTTTCAATCTGGTTGCTTTCATTACACAGGATTACAAATCCTGAACCCCTTTTACATTCGGATTGCAAATCCGAATGAGCAAGTTACAAATCCGAATGAACGTAAGCAATAAGCACATGGTTTTGCAAAGCCTCCACTCACAACAATCCTTCATCGGCAAAACTATAATAATTATCATTTCCGACAATCACATGATCCAGTACAGGAATGTCGAGCGCCTTGCCGGCTACCTGCAGTTTTTTTGTCAGTTTTACATCGTTATCACTGGGTTTCAGATTATTGGAAGGATGGTTGTGGGCCAGGATAATGGAGGAAGCATTGTGATCGAGGGCCAGCTTAAAAATCTTTTTCGGATCGACCACCGTTCCGGCCACTCCTCCGCTGCTGATGTTCAGCTTGCGGATCACTTTGTTAGCGCGGTCGAGCAGGAGCACATAAAAAAATTCGTAATAATTGTCGGTAAGCTCGGGCAACAGCAGGTCGTAAACATCGCGGCTGGAAGTAACTTTTGCCTGGCGTATCACCTTTTCGGCCATGCGTCTTTTTCCCAACTCTATGGCAGCGATGATGCTGATGGCTTTGGCTTTACCCATTCCGCGAAAGCGTGAAAGCTCCTCTATACTCATTTTCGATAACTCGATGAGGTTATTGTCCACGCGGTCAAGCATGCGCTGCGCCAACTGCACAGCCGATTCATCAGAGTTTCCAGAACCGATGAGTAACGCAATCAGCTCGGCATTGCTAAGGGCATTTTTCCCTTTCAGCATCATTTTTTCGCGCGGCCGGTCATCTTCGGCCCACTGGTTGATGGGTTGATTTTTAGGTTTTGTTGGCATTTTAATATTTCGGGTTATAATTTTCACTGTTATTCAACAGAACTAATTACGCCGCAGGCAGGGAAAAACCAAAAGTTGTTCCTTTACCCGGCCGGCTTTCAATGGACAATTGTCCGTTGTTTAACTGAATAAATTCTTTTACCACCACCAATCCGAGGCCGGTGCCTTTCTCTTTTCGTGTTCCCAAACGCGATTCTATCTTTTCTTTTCCGTTTAATATTTTTTGGATATCTGCTTTGGAAATCCCCAATCCGTGATCCGTCACGGTCAACCGGATATTTTTTTCATTTTTCAACACAGCAACACGGATTTCACTGTCCGGGTTGGAGAACTTTATGGCGTTGGAAAGCAAATTCCGGACAACAATTTCTATCATATTTTTGTCAAAAACAGCCTGAACCGTTTTTTCGCCGGAATAAACCAGCCGGATATTTTTTTGGCCTGCCTGCTGTTTCAGCAGATCAAAAGATTTCTCGATAATATTGGTAATATCATTGGGCTTTAAGTTAGGTTTTATGGTCTGACGCACAATACGTGCCCAGGAAAGCAGGTTTTCAATCATGGTATAAGTAGCATCCAACGAAGGCTTCATAGTTTGCAACAACGTTAATATCTCTTCCCTTGAAAAATCTTCCACCTCATCAATCACCATGTCGAGAATAGATTTTTGTGTACCGATAGGCCCGAGCAAATCATGTCCGATAATAGACAATATTTTATCTTTTGACGCATTGGCTTCTTTCAGTTCACTTTCCGACTCACGCAATTTTTTTTCTGCCAGTACACGATCGGTTATGTCGCGCAACACCCCTTCAAAACCTATTAGCCCGCCCTTTTCATCCAACACATCATGAATATTCAGAGAACAGTATATCTTCTTCCCGTTTTTGGTATAAAGTGTCAGGTTATAATCTTTCACTTGTTGCAAGCGGTGCAATATCCTGCTGATACCTGCCCATTTGCGGTTCATCTCCACAAAATCGTATAATGACCTTCCCACCACTTCTTTCCTGTCGTAACCGGTAATGGATTTAACCGAAGGACTTAATTCTTCAATCACACCTTCTGAATTGATATGAAAATATATATCGGGGAAGGCATTAAAAATGTTATAATATTTTTTTTCACTTTCCGAAATAGCCTGTTGTGTTTTACGCAATTCTGTAATATCCCAGAAATTCAATACATAACTCTTTAAATCGGGATGATCGATCCGGTTATTAAAGATTCCCTGCATAAAACGGTATTCACCGGAGCTTTTTCTCAAACGGAAAGAGAACTCGATTCTTTTTTGTTCGCCGCTGAAAAATTTTCTCAGGATTTTTTTCAGCTTTTCAACTTCATCCGGGTGGACAAAGTCAAACGGATCACCACCCAGCCTGTCTTTCAGGTAATGGCCAAAAGTTTTTTGGTAAGAAGGGCTCAAATAAGATATCCGCAGGTTTCTGTCCAGCATGAGCACATAACTTTCTGAGTATTCAAGAAGGCTGTCTGCAAAAGCAATCTTTTTCTTCAGTTCCCGGTCTTTTACCAGCCTTATCCTTACAAAAAAAACGCCGATGCCGATAACCAAAATCAACATAAAAAGGGAAAGCAAAAAATAAGCGTGAAACAGTTTCTGCTTTTCATGTGCCAGGCGTAAGTCATCGTTTTGTGCTTCAAAAGCATATTCCATTTGAACGCCTGCCAGTCTGGCTTCGTTTTGCATGGAAAAAATACTATCGTGCAGGGTGGCATATCTTGACAAAAATGTATAAGCCTTGTGGAAATCTCTTTTTAAGGTGTACAAGTGCTGCAATTGGTTTAAAGAAGCCAGCAAATCGGTTGCATCACCACCCTGTTTCGCCTGTTTCCAACTTTCCGTAGCATATTGAACAGCCAGTGGTATGTTTCCCCTTTTTTCATACATTTCGGCTAAATTGGACAAGCCCATGCTGATAAGCCTGTTATTCTGTATTTTACGTGCCAGCTTTAACGACCGCCTGAAATAAGCAAAAGCCCTGGTGGTATCTTTTAATTGTTCGTAAGCATCACCTATATTGTTCAAATCCGTGGCAACAGAAACCAAATCACCGATTTTTTTGCTCAGGGTTAAAGATTTATAAGTATAATCGAGTGCTTTTTTATACTTTTTACGTGCAGAATAAATGTTTGCCAAATTAATGTAAGCAGCTGAAGTTATAAACGTGTCCTTTAAATTTTTCCCAATAAGAAGTGCATCCGTATAATATTTCTCTGCTTTCGGAACATTTTTTTGTTCTCCATAAAGCACACCAATATTCATTTCAACACTGGCAATCTTTTCTTTTGCTTTTAACGGCTTAAAAATATTCAGTGCCTTGTGATAGTATCTAAGCGCCCGGGCCCTGTTTCCCATACCATCCAACGCTATCCCGGAAATGTTGTTAAAAGTTCCCTGCAGCATCAAATCATTTTGTTTACGGGCTTCCCGTAATCCTTCCAAAGAAAAATCCAGCACTTTTTTATTATTACCGAGATAATAATTACAAACGGCCAACTTCTTTAACAAAAACAAATAAGAAGTATCTTTGGGTTGGTTTATCCAGATTTTCCTGGCCCTGTTCAAAACAGAATCTGCAGCAACAAGGCGGTTGGTTTTAATAAAAATACCACCGCGTTCGGAAAGCACCTTAGCCAGTAAAATATTATTATTAATAGATTTAGCCAACTTTTCAGCTGTGTCAAGTTTCATCAAAGAAACATGTCCGGGCCCCAATACCCTTACTTCATGAAGCAGCCGGCAGATATTGGCCGAATCTCCATGTTGTGTGGTGACAGGTACTGCATGGGCAAAAGAGGCTAATGACCAAAACAGGAAAAAGGCAAAGAATAATTTTTTTTTGCGTGATAACAATCTTAAATCTTTGATTACCACTGTATTGACAAAAGGATTATCTCCTAACATTATAGTTGTTTTAGTATTTATAATACGAGTTTATGCCAAAGACAAATTGCGCATTATCCTTTTTTAGCATGATTCAAAAATAAACAAAATCCATATAAAACCGGGTTCTATAAAAATTTTAACATATCAACAGTTACCATTTAAAAATGGTCTGTTTGCGGAGCATTGGGATTCAGTTCCTTATGTTTTTTATCGTACTTGGCACAATTAAATTCAATATCAATATTTTTTAATGGTTTTGCAAAATCATCCGAAGGTCTGATTCCCAGTGAAGGGTCAGCATAAATTTTTCTCATATAAATAGCCCAAATGGGCAGTGCCATATTAGCCCCCTGTCCCAGTCTGATAGTCCGGAAGTGGACGCTGCGGTCTTCGGCGCCCACCCAAACACCGGTAGTCAACTTGGGGACAATACCCATAAACCAGCCATCAGACTGATTTTGAGTAGTTCCGGTTTTACCGGCCACAGGGTTATTAAATCCGTAACGGTAACGCAGCCGGATGCCTGTTCCGCTTTCCACAACTCCTTCTAACAGTTTAATCATTTTGTAAGCTGTTACTGCACTCATGGCCTCGGTCTTTTTGGGGGCAGCCCGGTAAAGTACATTTCCATTTTTATCTTCGATTTTTATAATAAAAACAGGTTTAATGTAAACGCCCTTGTCAGGAAATGTATTCATGGCCCCGACCATTTCATAAAGGGAAAGATCAGGTGTTCCCAATGCGATGGAAGGTACCGGAGGGATGTAAGAAGTGACCCCCATTTTGTGTGCCATTTGAATAACGGCCTGTGGTGAAAAACGACTGATCAGCCAGGCAGAAATCCAGTTGTTTGAATTGGCAAGGGCCCATTTCAGGGTAACCTCCTGCCCTATCCTGCGCGAATCGGCATTATGGGGCGTCCAGTATTTTCCGTTGGGCATTTTTACACT
Organism: Bacteroidales bacterium; assembly: GCA_027018745.1. Taxonomy (GTDB): domain Bacteria; phylum Bacteroidota; class Bacteroidia; order Bacteroidales; family F082; genus Sulfidibacterium. Next base: position 12,053 of record JALUYM010000183.1, read on the forward strand.
GTAGGATATGTTGGGCACTTTGTAGCAGGGGCTGTATTCCCCTTCCTGCATTGCCAGGGTATAAAGAAATGGTTTAAAAGTAGAGCCGACCTGTCGTTTGGCCATTGTAACGTGGTCATATTTAAAGAACCGATAATCAATACCTCCCACATACGCCCTGACATATCCGGTTTGCGGCACCATAGACATCAGGCCGGCATTCAGGAAATATTTGTAATAACGGATAGAATCCATGGGGGTCATAATCGTATCGATAACTCCTTTCCAGGAAAATACTTTCATGGGTACAGGCGTGTTAAAAGCTATTTTTATGGAATCGGGCGGAACCCCATCTTTTACCATCAACTTGTAACGCACGGAACGGTGCATGGCCTGGGTCATGATCTTTTTAATCTGATCCTGAATTTCTTTCGGGCTGGCTCCGGGAAAATCAAAAGGGGCATGCGGCTGGTTTTTCCAGTGGGCATAAAATTCAGGTTGCAAAACCTGCGACAGATATTGGTGAACTGCTTCTTCCGCATATCGTTGCATTTTGGAATTAATAGTAGTATAAATCCGCAGGCCGTCTGTATACAGGTTATAAGGTTTGCCATCCGGTTTAAAATGAGTGGCACACCATTTATTCATTAGCAGCCGCAAATACTCCCTAAAATAACGTGCTTCACCTGTATTATGGTTCAACAAGCCATAATGTTCAACGCCGAGGGGAAGTTTTTCCACCGAATCAAGGACATCCTTCGAAATATAACCATATTTATACATTTGCGACAGCACCAGGTTCCTTCTTTCCATGGCGGCTTTGGGATGCAAAATGGGGCTATAATGGGTGGGCATGTTCACCACCCCTGCCAACAAGGCAGATTCCTGCAAATTGAGGGAATCAGGCGATTTGGCAAAAAAAGTTTTCGCCGCTGATTTGATACCATAAGCATTGTGCCCGAAAAATACAGTATTCAGGTACATGGCGATAATTTCCTCTTTTGAATAATATCTTTCGAGTTTTACTGCGGTAACCCATTCCTGAAACTTACGAACAACCAATTGGAGCGTATTCAGTTTGCCCCGCGGGAAAAGGTTTTTGGCAAGCTGTTGGGTTATGGTACTTCCACCCCCTTTGTGTTTACCGGTAAGCAAACCATAAAGCACGCGTAATAAAGCCCTCGGATCAATACCTGAATGTTCCTCAAAACGGACATCTTCCGTGGCGATCAGGGCATTGATCAGGTATGGGGAAATTTGGCGGTATGTAACATTTGACCGGTTTTCGATGTAATAAGTCCCCAAGATACGCCCATCTGAAGAAATCACTTCAGAAGCAAGGTTACTGTTTGGATTTTCCAGTTGCCTGAATGTCGGCAACTTTCCAAAAAAGCCGACAACAATACCATAAAAAAACAAAACCACCAGCAGCAGGCTGAGGACATAAAGTGTCCAAAATTTAGCAATGTAATTGAAGCGTTTGCGTTTCTTCTTTTCTTTTTTTCCGGTTTGATCTTGCACCATGGAATATTATTTTTTTCAAAAAATTATTTGACTTTTTCAATGTCAATTCCTACGCTCTTTATTGCTTTCAAAGTATCTTTTCGCATACCCTGCCATATCAAAAATTCATAATTGCCCGTCAAAGGAAATCGTAAATTATGTCTGAGCAGGACGTGGTCTTCTTTGATTTCGCCCCATCCT
>JALUYM010000184.1 GCA_027018745.1 Bacteroidales bacterium
TAACAATTAAGCATCGTTTTCGGCCATAGCCGAATATGTGCTGAGTGTTGAACTAAACCGGACGAAAGAAGTACTACCTTATATTATTGTGGATTCTATTTTATTGATTTCTCGAGTTGGTAATTTGCAGGAGCCTGTTTGTTGCTCATTTTTTTCTGTTTCATTCCTAGAGTAGGGTTTTGAGTGCCTGTTTTTAACCTTTTAGCGTTTGTAATGGACTTTTTACGGTTTACCGCTAAAATCGGAGCATAGCTTTCCTATTGGTGTCTTGCGCAACACCTCACGAGGCAGGAATACAACAATTAATAGGCCGGGAAATACCTTTGTCAGGAGGAGCTCTGCTATTTTCTCTAAACAAGTTGGGTATTGATTTTGTAATCTTCATTCTCCCGCCACAGCATTTGCATATACCGGGCTTTATCCCCATCCTTTCCATGACAATTTCTTGCCATTTGGTTCCTTTTGGAAACCCCTCGGGAGCGGTAACGCCTAATGAACTTCGGATAAGGGCAAGGCTCTTTTTTTTCGATGCACTGGAAAGAAATCCATAATGTCTGATACGGGTATAACCCGGTGGTAAGATATGCCTGACAAACAAGCCAAGAAATTCTTCGCCCTTTATTGTTGTTACCTGTTTGGCGTAATTGCGGCTGTAGTCGTGCCAGGTAAATGTAACATGGCTATGGGTAACCTCGAGTATCCTGTCGTTGGATATTGCCGTCCGATGGGTATAACGTCCAAGGTAATTGATTACCTGTTCGGGGCCGCCAAATGGTTGTTTGGCGTAAACTACCCACTCTGTATCGAACAAACCTTTGGGAATTTTTCCCCTTATTTCTTTTTCGCTGATTGCTTTACGCACAGCGGCCGTGAACCTGCCACGAAACACGCTGCTCATCTGGTCAACTTTAAAAAGATACTTCCCTCTTTTTCGTGAATTTTTCCATTTTCCATTGGAAAGTAATGCCCCGGCAGGGACTATAAAGTGCAGGTGAGGGTGATAACTAAGGTTTTGTCCCCAGGTGTGAAGGATACCTGTTGCCCCCATGCGACCACCTATCCATTTTTTGGTTTTGCCAAAATCATTCAGGACACTCCACGAACAGGAAAACAACAAGTTATACATCTGCCGTTGGTTGTTCTTGAATAAATCGTTGAGTTTAGCAGGAACGGTAAACACCACGTGAAAATACTTTACCGGCAACAGGTCGGCTTCACGTCCAATTATCCATCTCTGTTTGTCAATGGCACCACATTTTGGACAATGCCTGTTTCGGCAACTGTTATAAGCCTCCCTGAGTTCGCCACATGATTCACAGGCTTCAACATGTCCTCCCATGTACGGCGTACGGCACTTTTGCAGTGCGTCCAGTACCCGGAGTTTATAAGCAGGTAGTTTGGTCTGGGTGTTAAAACCCGGGGAAAACCTGTCGATAATTATTGAAAGTTCGGCTTTTGACTGACTGTCATTCATGACCCCGCGGGATAAAGTATATCCATGCTGCCAAATCTTTTCACGCTGTCCAATTGTGCTATGTGAAGATACATTAATGTTGAGTTAATGGATTCGTGCCCCAGTGATTCTTTTAGCACCATTATGTTTTGGCCTGCCTCTAACTGGTGCGTGGCATAGGTATGCCGCAGGGAATGGATGCTGATATCCTTTTCTATGTTAGTGCGTGAAAGTGCCTCTTTCAGTAATGCCCTTACACGGGTTTTGCTTATGGGGATACCCTTCCGGTTGTAATTGTCAAACATGTAAGTCTTGGGTTTATTGATTATTAGATGTTTTCTTATGCCCCTTACAGCGTGTGATGACATTACAACGTACCTGTCTTTTTTATTCTTCGACTGTCGCACGTGAAGTACAGACCTGTCAAGGTCAACATCCTTTATCAAAAGGTTAGTTACTTCTGAAATGCGCAAACCGGTATCATAGATCAGGGCGAACATTACTCTTTCCCTGATATGTTTCGGGGCTAATAAAAGTTCCTTAACCTCCTGCTTCGACAATACCACCGGAAGCCGTTTGGAACGGTTTATTTTTGGCAGTGCTACCAGCAAGGTTTCCTGCCCAAAAAGGTAATACAACTTGCGCAGTCCATAAACCAGGTGCTTGTACGAGCTTTGCGCGTCAGTATCGCGCTGAATGAGGTAATACAGGTATTCCTCCAGCTCATCAGCCTCTATATCCAACGGTGTACGTTTGTAATAAAGCGCCAGCTTCGATATTTGGCGCAAATAGTTCTCGTGGGTAGATCTCGATTTTCCGTTTATCACTAACTTGCGGATAAATTCTTCTCCCATGGCTCTGAAGCCATCAACCTTGTTGCATGCTTCAGAATAAATTGTAATTTTACTCATGTCTTTACGTTTTTTGTTAAACATGCGTAAAATGTAAAAACTTTGTTGGACTTTAGCTGCCTCCCGTTAGGGAGGTTTAGTTCAACA
>JALUYM010000185.1 GCA_027018745.1 Bacteroidales bacterium
TATTTGAACGGCATACTCTCCTGAAGAATCAGGGTAAAATGACTGTTTGGTGGCACCTCCAACAGGGTTGTAAAGGTTTTTGGCATTACACCATTGGTAAACAGCCCCGCTTTGGTCTGCTGTCAGTCTGTTTCTGTTGATTGAAACGGTGGTGTCGATGGGAATTCTACTTGTTATGGAAGGGGGATATCCCCTGAAAACATCATAAAAAAAACTTCTGAAGCCAACGTTGTGGAGAATTAAATCATCACGTGCCTGGTTTTGCAAGTTTATGAGTGCATTATTCAACTTATAAGCTAAAGCATCTTTTCCCCCGATATACTTTTGTACGATGGTCGTGTATTGGTTATTGGCACTTCCCTGATAATAACCCCCCAGGCGAAATTGTGTTCCCGCCGGAGTAAACTGGTAATTGGCACCGATCAACTGAACCAGTCTGTTTTCCAATTGTTTTGTCGTATCGTTGATTTTGTCTGCGAGAGAAATTAAAGTACTGTCTTTTTGGCTTATTGCCTGGTTCATCAAATTTCTTATTTGTTGGTTAAGGTTCAATACTGAATTTGATTTCATGGAATAACTTTCCTGATGGACCTTTTCACCAGGCCACAGCGAAATATTAAGTTTGGGATGACTGTAATAGAATTGGGTCAGGCCTGTTTTATCCAGTGTACAGGTATCTCCGGAAACGGAAATGCGAAAAGTTGCCTGTTCCAGATTCCCTGCCCAACGGGCATTGATTTTTTGATGAATAAGTTGCGGATGGCCCGAATAAATTGTTTGCGGATGGCTTTCAAACTGAAAAGAACTGCCCCCTGCTTTTCCTTTCAGGATGAATTGTACTGTACTGTTTCCACGCGAAGAGATATAAGCCAGGACATCATATTTGCCGGGACCGTTATTTTTTAATGCCAGTGTTACGTCCTGTGACACAGTAACCGGGCCGGAGTTCGATTTTGGAATTTGCAGAAAATGATTTTCATTTGATAGCTTTACAGCATAAGTTCCTCCGGCAACGATCCACTTTTTCATTCCTTCTTCAAATCCGGGATTGGAAAGCATGTTCCACCAGATGTCGGGCCCCGATGTGAGAATTTTTTGAAATCCCGGGAAGGCCCATTCGTTCAGTTTCCCGTTGTGGTTCAGGTCATTATCCACTTCGTAGAGACTTGTTTTGCCATCAAAAAACATGAGATAAGCCGAAGCAATGCCCCTGTCGATAAAACGTCGTGTTGTAAGGATTGCCATGGGACGGGCGCACCACATGGCGTTCCCTGTATTTTTGGCGTTCCATGCCCCGCTCCACACCACTTGTTTGGTTGAATCCATGTATTCCCAGGCCTGTTGGACCAACCGGATATTGTCTCGTGCATCCGGTTTTAAAACATGAAAGTCCCACATAAAATAATGACCGGCACCTTCGGGCACCGGATTGTAAGATTTCGTCATAAAATATTCTGTGCCGGGGCCATAGGGGTCGTTGCCTGCAAAGGTTGGTGGAATTTTGAAATAGATAAGTATCCGGTCGGGGTTGGTTTTCCTGATTTCTTTGGTTATGGAATCATAGTAATCCATGATGCGATGGGGGTCGTTGTTTTTAACCAAAGTCCAGGGTTCTACAAACAGGTCGAAAAGCAGCCGGTGACTTTTGTTCCTGAATCGTTTGGCTACATAACCCCACCATGAAACCATTTTAGCCAGGTCACCGGGTTGGTCACTGGTAAGGCCGTAAAAAGTAAGTACCACCGCCAGGTTTTTGTTTAACAGGTCTGTAATAATGGAATCAGTTTGGTCTAATAATGAATCAACTTTCGGGCCGTAAGGCGGTCCCGAGGCTATGGCTTCCATCATGGGATTGTTACTTCCCTGGTATCGGATGCGCACACTTTGAAAACCTGCGTTTTTAATGGTGTCGCCGTAAGCCGGTTTGTATTTTGCTGAAAATCCAAGTTTTACATTTCCTGCTTCGGGTTCTAACAGGATGCCTTTTCCCAGCATGGAAACTGCCTGTGCCGGACTGATGGGCGGATCTGGTGCTTGGGCTATGGCGCTTACAACAAAGGAAAAACCCAGCATGGTCAACAAAAATCTTTTCATCAAGGTTATCCGAAAAGAATATATTAATTTACTTTCATGGTACTTGTTCATGCCAAACAAAAGTAAAAAAATGTTTTGTTGCCGGCTATGGAATAAAACAGGTTCCAGTCAATTAATCCTTCTTCAGAAAGGTGTTCTCTGTTTTCAGGTATGTAGTTATTTCATTTCAACTGCTCCCATATCTGGTTTTCCCGTTATGGGATTTCCGAGAATATCCTTTTTTACGGTGAGTCCGATGGTTAATCCAATGCTGTCGCCCGGAAGCTTTTCAATAGGAATCCCTTTGTTTTTGATCAGGGCAGCATTGGCAGGAATGTAGTCTGTTGCTTTCAGCCCGCCGGGAAAAGCAAACCCGGGATCTCCGTATAACGGAAGGCTGTCGTGTACCGGCAGGCTGGCAGGCAGTGTACCCCTGAAACGGTAAAGGTTGTTTATAAAAAGCACATTTTTCATTTTGGCACCCGGGATGTTTTCTCCGTTCCGGATGGTTGTTTGTGTTTTGCCCAGGATGTAAAAAATATTATTGGCTACCAAAAGCCCGCTGGTGGTAGGGGCCAGCGAAAAACCGGAAACAATCCCTTTTTTTACATAAATGGTGTTATTGTAAATATAATTGTTAAAAGGTCCTTTTTTCGGCATGTTGTGGCCTGTATAGTTGCTGATGAAAAGTATTTCCCCGTTCTGCATGGCACCATCCACCCCTTTTACCCGCCAGCCATCGTTAATGCTGATGTTATACCGGTAGCAGCAGTTATGGTCGTTGCCAAGGATTTCCACAAAACCGCCACCATTGCTTATGCTCATATTATATTGGATCACCACGTTGCGACAGCCAAAATCAATATGGGCACCGTGCGAGTCCATTTTGCCGTGGGCATACATAAAAGTATTGTGTTCGATGAGAACATTGGTACAACGCCAGGGCCATATGCCGCTGCCACGGCCATGCATACGCGGGTCCACCATGGAACCGGAATGATCTACCAAGTTACCGCTTACCAGAACATCTACACATTTTCCCGGTTGAATGCCCGGGCCCCCAATGTCGTTTAGACGGTTATTCAGTATATTAACGTGGTGGGTGAACAATGTTGTATCCTGTGCATCTGTTTTGATCTTTATCCCGGTGTGACCTGTGAATGCTATGCGACAGTTTTTTATGGTTATATCCGAAAAAGTGCCATCCGTGGTGCTGGAGAAACAGATGCCCATGCCCATGTTGGAAGTGGGGTTTTGCCCTCCTGCCGGCACCTGTGCCGATGCAAATATCTGATGAACGTACAACGCATTCAGAACAATATGACTACTGTGAAATCCTGCCGAAGCTTCTGCCAATACACCATATCGTTGATTTTTTGCCTCTGGTACAACCGGATTTCCCGCATTCGAAACAATTTCCAAGTGGTTTATTTTGAGATAGTTGCTGTTAGTGATTTGTACGCCGGCCAAATGACCCCTGGCATTGATCAACGGCAGGGGACGGGTGGTATCATCAGGATAGGCATCCACTATAACGGGCCTGGAGGCAGTTCCGTTTGCCTGTATTTTTAACGAGCCGTAAAAAACGGAACCTCTTTTTAAAAGTAGTTTTTCTCCGGCCTGGTACATGTGCTCACCGGCTTTGGCCAGCGATCTCCAGGCAGTTTCGGGCGATAGTCCGTTGTTATTGTCATTACCGTTTTGGCTGTCAACGTAGTAGGTGGTATTCTTGTTTTTTTCGGATTGGCTGGTTGCCGTGTTTTTTTGACAGGATGCAAACAAGGCCAAAGAAAATGATAAAAGAATGGCTATAATAAAGGAAGATAATATTTTAACAAAGTTTTTTTCCATTGTGAAAATGTCTTGAAACAAAAATAATAAAAACGGTGATGGTATTATCCGGATAATCACAGAAAAGAACCGGTTTTTCTGTCATGGTAAATAAAAAAGGTCTCAGTTTGCAAATTTCTGTTTTGCAAATTGAAACCTTTTCTTTAAAATGTTTTCTGAAAGGGGATTACCAACCTAAAATTTCCCTGAAGTCATAATCTTTCGGATTTTTAAGCCAGGCTTTGGCTTCTTCATAGTCGCTGGGTTCGATGAATTGCAACCCGTGTTCAAAGACCAGTTTTTGTTTTTCGCCTTCCATGTTGACAAGACGTGGTTTTACTTTTCCGGATGCATCAGAAACATCTTCGAGGTACAATGGTGCAATTTTACCGGAGTTGGAGGCCGTTACCATACAGGCGGTCCGGCCTTCATCAAAAAGTTTCTTTACACCGTATCCCAGAAGGCTGCAATACATCAGGTCGAAAGCAACAGGTTGTACACAGCGCAATTCGTAACCCAGTTCTACCGGGCGGCTTTTTACTTTCAGCCCCAGTTTTTTCAGTCTGTTTTGGAGTAATACATTAAATATATGTGCTTTGCTTACATTACCCAGTTCGGGATGTCCGTGTTCGTCATAAGTAAAGTCAATACCTGAATTTTTGATTTCATCTTCTGACATAAAATGGAAAACGCCTTCACTTACAATAGCTACACCGTAACCGATGCCCAGTATTTTTCGTTTGACAATAGCCGAAATAATCAGTTTGATGATCCGGTCGAAAGTAACGTCGACTTTGTAAAACATTTCCGGGATTATGATCATGGGAAAGTGGCTGGCAGCACCGATGCCGAAGGCCAAATGGCCGGCTTCGCGTCCCATGGCGGCTGTTACGAACCAGTTACCGGAAGTACGGGCATCTTCATACACTGTTTGGGCTATACGGACACCTTCCTGTTTGGCCGACTGGTAACCGAAAGTTGGTGTCTCTTCGGGCAGGGGGAGGTCGTTGTCGATGGTTTTGGGTACATGAATGTTTTGGATGCTGACATCATGATCGCGCAGGTATTTTCCCAGCCTGTTGGCTGTGGAAGCGGTATCATCTCCTCCGATGGTCACCAGTAATTTTACATTGTTATCGATGAAGAACCGGGTGTTAAATTCCGTATCTTTCGGTTTGTAGCGGCTCATTTTTAATGCCGAACCGCCCCTTTTGTGGATGTCATCGGCAAATTTAAAATCGATTTCCTGGATGTCGGGTTCAGGGGAAAACAAACCTTTATATCCTCCGTGGATACCAATGACACGGTATCCACCATCCAGAAAAGCCATGGATACGGTGCTGATAACGGAATTGATTCCGGGGGCGGGGCCGCCGCCACACAAGATGGCAATAGTATCTTTCATAAGAAATGAATTTAAGCCACAAAGATAAAAAATGCCTGAAGAGTATTTTTGTTTACCCCGAAAAATCTTGGCTCTTTTTTAAACAGAAAACAGGCAGTTCAAAAAATAAAAGTCCCTGTGCACTGACAGCAGGGACTTTCAAAATAAAAAATTGAGCAGTAAACTACTGTTCCTGGGCATCCATAACGGCTACCATGATCATGTTGACGATTTCGTTGACACCGCTACCCATTTGCAGGACATGGACTGGTTTGTTCATACCATTCAAAATGGGGCCGATAATTTCGAAACCGGCAGCTTTGTTCAGTAGCTTATAAGCAATATTGGCCGATGACAGGTCCGGAAAGATCATTGTGTTGACCGGTTTGCCCAGGATTTTGGAAAAAGAAAAGCTTTCTTTCATCAGTTCCTGGTCCAGGGCGATATTGGCCTGTATTTCACCATCAACCATAAGTTCGGGATGTTCTCTATGCAGCATGCAAACAGCCTGGCGCACTTTTACAGGTTCTTCGGCATCTACGGAACCAAAATTGGAATAGGAAAGCAGGGCGATATTGGGTTCCATGTTGAACCGTTTCACCACTTCTGCCGTTTGCAGGGTTATTTCCACCAGGTCGTTGGCAGTAGGTTGTTTGTTTACCGTACAGTCGCTAAGGAACAAAGGGCCTTCTTTTGTCATAACGATATAAATACCGCTTACAATTTGAACATTGGGCTTTCTGCCGATAACATGCAAAGCAGGCCGGATAGTGTCGGGATAATTTCGGGTGATACCGGAAAGCACAGCATCAGCCTCCCCGTTTTCCACAAGCATGGAACCGAAATAGCTGTCCAGTTTCATGTATTCTTTGGCAGCCATCAATGTCATGCCGCGCCGTTTTCGTTTTTCGAAGAGCTGCTTGACATAGGATTTCATTTTCTCTTTGTTTTCAGGAGCTTTGGGGTCTATAATCCGGACATTTTTCAATTCCAGCTCATGTTCGGTAATGACTTTTCTGATTTTCTTTTCGCTGCCCATTAATACCGGTTCGGCCAGTTTTTCGTTCATCACTATTTCAGCTGCTTTCAGAACTTTGTAGTCTTCGGCATCGGCAAGCAATACCCGTTTGGGATCTTTCTGGCAGGTAGCTTTCATTTGGCGTTTCAACGGGTTGGTCAGTCCCATGCGTTTACGCAGCTCTTCTTTGTATTTTTCCCAGTCTTCGATAGGGTTGCGGGCTACTCCCGATTCCATGGCGGCACGGGCCACGGCCGGGGCCACGGTTTCTATCAAACGCGGATCGGTGGGCTTGGGAATCAGGTAATCTTTTCCAAATTTCAGGTTGTTAGTGCCAAAAGCAATGTTGACTTCTTCCGGAACCGGTTCGCGGGCCAGTCCTGCCAAAGCTTTGGCTGCAGCCAGCTTCATTTCATCATTGATTTTGGAAGCCCTTACATCCAGGGCACCGCGGAAAATAAACGGAAAACCGAGCACATTGTTGATCTGATTGGGATAATCGGAACGACCGGTAGCTATGATCACATCATCGCGTGTTTTGGTAGCAAGATCGTAAGAGATTTCCGGGACAGGATTGGCCAAAGCAAAAACGATGGGATTGTCGGCCATGCTTTTCAGCATTTCCGGTTTCAGCAGGCCTGCTACCGACAGGCCCAGGAACATGTCGGCGCCTTTGATGGCTTCTTCCAGAGTATGGACCGGCTTATCTGTTACAAATTGTTTTTTAATATCATTCAGGTCTTTACGATCTTTATGGATAACCCCGTGGCTGTCTACCAAAATGATATTTTCGGGCTTGGCACCCAGCTTGATGTAAAGACGCGTACAGGAAACGGCTGCTGCGCCGGCGCCGCTTACTACGATTTTGATGTCTTCGATCTTTTTACCTATGATATCCAGGGCATTCAGCAGGCCTGCAGAAGAAATAATGGCGGTACCGTGCTGGTCGTCGTGCATGAGCGGAATGTCCAGTTCTTCTTTTAAACGGTCTTCAATATAAAAACATTCGGGAGCTTTAATGTCTTCGAGGTTGATTCCGCCAAAGGTGGGGGCAATAGCTTTTACTGCTTCAATAAGTTTGTCCGGGTCTTTTTCATTAATTTCAATGTCGAAAACGTCGACATCTGCAAAAACTTTAAATAACAAACCTTTGCCTTCCATAACGGGTTTTCCGGCCAACGGACCAATATCGCCAAGGCCCAATACGGCGGTGCAATTGGAAATAACAGCTACGAGGTTTCCCTTGGCTGTATATTTGTAAACATCCCCGGTATGTTTTTTAATGGCAAGACAGGGATCTGCAACGCCGGGGGTATAAGCCAAAGATAAGTCACGTTGGGTTGAATAGGGTTTCGTAGGAATGACTTCAATTTTTCCCGGACGCCCCAATGCGTGGTAATTGAAAGCGTCTTTTCTGAATAATTTATCCATGATTATTTTTTGATTTTATTTGAATTACAATAATACAACATATCCTGATAGATGCTACCTGAGAATAAAAAAAATGGTGTGAAATATATCACAATTTAAAGTTATCAGGATTGAATTTAATACTAAAAACCCCCTGTTTTTTGGGCAGGGGGCATCAAAAAAATGACAAATAATTTTATTTATGTTGCAAATTGTTCATTGCCTGGGCATCCATCACCGAAATCATGATCATATTCACGATCTCGTTTACACTGCTTCCCATTTGTAACACGTGTGCCGGTTTGTTCATTCCGTTCAAAACGGGGCCGATAATCTCATACCCTGCTGTTTTGTGTAACAATTTATAAGCAATATTGGCGGCTTCCAGGTTGGGAAAGATTAAAGTATTGACCCGTTTGCCGAGCAATTTTGAAAAAGGGAAACTTTCTTCCATTAATTGCTGGTCCAAAGCTACGTTGGCCTGTATTTCACCGTCTACCCGTAAATCGGGATACAGGGTATGAAGCATTTTGACTGCCTCGCGGATTTTAGCGGGGCCTTTCGCATTGACAGAGCCGAAATTGGAATAAGAAAGCAGGGCTATGTTGGGCTCCAGTTTAAAACTTTTTACTACAGCAGCCGTTTGCAAAGTTATTTCCATCAATTTCTCTGCCGACGGATTTTTATTTACTGTACAGTCGCTCAGGAACAGCGGTCCTTCTTTGGTTAGTACAATGTAAGTGCCGGAAACTACATTCACATCTTTTCTTTTACCGATCACCTGTAATGCAGGACGAATGGCCGAAGGATAATTTCGTGTAAGCCCCGAAAGCAAAGCATCAGCTACACCGTTTTCCACCAGCATAGCACTGTAATAAGGTGGTAATTTCATTTTATCTTTTGCCGACTGCAGGGTTATGCCGTGACGCTGGCGTTTTTCGAAAAACTGTTGTGCAAATTTCCTGCTTCTTTCTTTTTCTTCTTTGGATTTCATGTCAATGATCTCCACATTCTTCAGTTCCAGCTTGTTCTCTTTGATAATTTCTTTAATTTTCTTTTTATCGCCCAGCAAAACAGGAACGGCCAGTTTTTCATTGACAGCGATTTCAGCAGCTTTTAATGTATTGTAATGTTCGGCGGAAGTCATCAATACCCGTTTGGGTTCTTTTTTGCAACTGTTTTTCATTCTGCGTTTTACAGGATTGGCCAGCCCCATTCGTTTGATAAGTTCTTCCCTGTATTTATCCCAATCTTCGATGGGGCGCCGGGCCACGCCCGAGTCCATGGCAGCTTTGGCCACAGCCGGGGCAATGGTGGTGATCAACCGCGGGTCGGTTGCTTTTGGCAGGATATAGTTCCTTCCGAATTTTAAATTATGGACACCATAAGCAATATTTACCTCTTCGGGGATTGGTTCTTTGGCCAGGGCTGCAATGGCTTTCGAAGCAGCGATTTTCATTTCATCGTTGATGGCAGTGGCCCTCACATCCAATGCGCCACGGAAAATGTATGGGAAACCCAACAGGTTATTGATCTGGTTAGGATAATCGGAACGGCCGGTTCCCATAATGACATCCGGGCGGGTGGCGATAGCTTCTTCGTAAGAAATTTCAGGAACAGGGTTGGCCATGGCAAAAACGATGGGATTGTCGGCCATAGACAGCAGGTATTCTTTTTTGAGTACTCCTCCGGCAGACAAACCGAGAAACATGTCGGCCCCTTTAATTCCTTCGGCCAGCGTGTGGATGTTTTTGTCGGTAGCAAATTTCCTGTTTTCGTCGGAAAGGTCGGTTCTGTCTTTGGTAAGGATGCCGTTTATGTCAGACATAATGATGTTTTCTGGCTTTACGCCCAGTTTAATATACATGGATGTGCAGGCGCATGCAGCGGCACCGGCACCACTCACAAACAATTTTATCTGACTGATGTCTTTGCCGACGATTTCCAGGGCATTCATCAGTGCAGCACCGGTGATCATGGCTGTACCGTGTTGATCATCGTGCATGACGGGGATGTCCAGTTCGGCTTTCAGCCTTCTTTCAATTTCAAAACATTCGGGAGCTTTAATGTCTTCGAGGTTAATGCCCCCAAAGGTAGGAGCGATAGCTTTTACGGCAGCTACAAATTTATCCGGGTCTTTCTCATCCACTTCAATGTCAAACACGTCTATGTCTGAAAAAACTTTAAACAAAAGGCCCTTTCCTTCCATCACCGGTTTGCCGGCCATGGGGCCAATATCACCCAATCCCAGAACAGCAGTGCCATTGGAGATAACAGCCACCAGATTGCCTTTTCCCGTGTAACGGAAAACATCCCCCGGATTGTCTTTGATGGCCAGACATGGCTCGGCTACTCCCGGAGTGTAAGCCAGTGATAAATCACGTTGTGTTGAATATGGTTTTGTGGGAAGGACTTCTAATTTCCCCGGACGCCCCATTTCGTGATAATGAAAGGCATCTTTTCTGAATAATTTATCCATTTTTTTAAGTTTTTTTAACGGGCGGCAAAAGTACATTTCCTGTTCAGTCGTTGTCCTGTCAAAAACAAATAAATCACTTATTTAGAAACTATTTAGAAAGACATGTCAGATATGTTGATTTTCATATATTTGCGGGTATATGATCTTATTAAAAAACATGATAATGGTGGGGGGTACAGGCAGGAATACCGGCAAGACCTCTTTCGCTGAGAAGCTGATCAAAAAGTTTGGGAAAATGGTTCCGGTAACTGCCGTTAAAATTGCCAATATCAAACCGGGAGGTGAACGTTTTCACGGACATGATGTAACAGGTTTTGCAGAGAAAATCCGAATAGAAAAGGAAACCCGGCAGGATGGTACCAAAGACAGTATGCGATTTTTAAAGGCCGGCGCAGTGGCTTCGTGGTATATCCAGACAGAGGATGCTTTTTTGCCGGAAACTTTTCCTGAAATTGAAAAGGTCCTGAAGGAAGCCCAATGGATTGTTTGCGAATCGAACAGCCTGCGAAAATTTGTTCAACCGGCTTTGTTTATTATGATAAAAGGGCCAACCCTGGCAGAAACCAAAAAAGATATCCCCGGACTGTTGCAACAGGCAGATGCCATTCAGGATGCCTTAAATTGGGAACAATTTGATGCGCTGGTGAAACGGATTGATATCCGCAAAGGGAAATTTGTTTTTTTGGAATAGTTAAAAGGGGCGGAGTTTTTTTACTTTTCATTTACCCTGTTTCTTCCACAACCGTTTGCACCCGGTATTTCATGCTGTTAGCTTCCAGTGCGACGAGATGGCCGTAACCGGACAGATGTTTTACATAAATGCCGTTGTCCAGGTCGACAGACACAGGGTTTTCTTTCCGAACAGATTGGTCTATGGTTTTTAGATCGACAGGCATATGTCCGTGAACCAGTATTTTATGATCTATTTTTTCGGGTTTTACACTGAATTCCCTGATCCACAACATAGAACGGATATCACTAAAAGGATCATCGATATAAAAATTCAACCCGGCGTGAACGGCAACAAGGTTTTCTGTTTCGAGGAAATAGTCCAGTGCTGCCATCCAGCGAATGTATTTTTCCGGAATATCAGCAACACGGGTGACATTAAAACTTTTCATGGTCTGTATTCCCCCGAAACTTTCCCATGCTTTTTGCAATTGTGATTTTGACCACCATCCTCCGGGAAGCCTCCTTTCCTTTTCCGCTTCCCATGTCTTGACACAGGTGTCTTCATGGTTTCCTTTCAGGGGAATAATGTTGTATCCATCTTCCTGCAACTGCATAATAAAATCGAGGACCCCTTTGCTGTCGGGGCCGCGGTCGATATAGTCGCCGAGAAAAATAAGCCGGTCAGATTTGTCCGGTTTTATTTGTTGCCCCACCATGGTCTTCAGTGTGGTGGCAAAACCGTGTATATCAGGAATGATCCAGGTTTTTGGCATGGGGAAGTATTGCTTTTAGGAACAGAAATGGTTCAGCGCCGGAAATTTTTCCGGCGCTGAACCAAAAAGATTATTTCCCTTTGGCCTGGTTGGCGACTTTTTCCATTAATTTTTTAACCTCTTCGGGATCTCCGAGGAAGTAGTCTTTCACCAGGTTGATGTCATTATCGAACTCAAATACATAAGGGATTCCGGTGGGGATGTTGAACTTCAGGATTTCTTCTTTGCTCATACCTTTCAAGTGCATTACCAGTGCCCGCAGGCTGTTTCCGTGGGCAGCTACCAATAGGTCATCCTCTTTTTTCAGTGAGGGTTTGATCTCATTTTCCCAATAAGGCAGCATGCGTTCGATGACCTCTTTCAACGATTCTGTTTTGGGAAGTTCGTCAGGTGTGAGTTCTGCATAGCGGGGATCGAAACGGGGATTTCTTTTGTCCTCATCCGAAAGAGGCTCGGGCGGAACATCAAAACTGCGGCGCCACATCAGTACTTTTTCGTCGCCGAACTTTTTGGCCGTTTCCGCTTTGTTCAACCCCTGCAGGTTGCCATAATGTTTTTCGTTGAGCCGCCAGCTCTTGCGCTCTTCGATCCACATCAAATCCATTTCCTCCAGCATCAGCCATAGCGTTTTAATGGCACGCGTCAGATAAGAAGTATAAGCCAGCCGGAACCGGTAACCTTCTTTTTTCAATGTTTGTCCTGCTTTGATGGCTTCCTTTACCCCCTGTTCCGACAGGGGCACATCGGTCCATCCCGTAAAACGGTTTTCCTTATTCCAGACACTTTCACCGTGCCGTACCAATACAAGTCGTTTCATAATCTAACTATTTTAATCTATTTTAATTTTTTTGTTTTTTATTCCCTTTTAAGGTCGTATCTTTGTTGTCAAATGTAAGCTCCCAAATGAAATTTCAAACACCGGCATTTATTCACCGTCTTTTCCCGGAACTCCTTTGGAATGTTGCCGTTACGGACAATATTATTTATCTTACATTTGACGATGGGCCTCATCCGGTCATCACGCCAAAGGTACTGAATATTCTGGAGCAATATGATGCCAAAGCTTGCTTTTTTTGTGTGGGGAACAATGTGCAGCGTTATCCGAAAATATTTCATTTGGTTAAAGATGCCGGGCATTTGATCGGCAATCACAGTTATCATCATATTAACGGATGGCGCACTCCTGATGATCTTTATTTTGAAGATGTGGACAAGTGCAACAAACTGGTAAGATCGCACTATTTCAGGCCGCCTTACGGCAAAATCAGGCCTTCACAAATGAGGTACCTGAAAAAACATTATCAACTGGTTATGTGGTCGGTAGTGACCTATGATTTTGATCGGGAAACCACGGGAGAAGAATGTTTTCAAAGATCGGTAAACAAGACCACGAGAGGAAGTATTGTGGTTTTCCATGATAGTGAAAAAGCAGAAAAAAACATGTTGTATGCCCTGCCGAGGTTTTTAGAGTATTTTTCTGAAAAAGGATTTCGTTTTGAGACCTGGGAGTAAAACCTGACACTTACCTTTCAAATTTAAAATTACCTGTCTCCGTATCCTTTCCTGAAATTTTTGTATTTTCGAATGATAAATATTAAAATCAGGACAACTATGGCACCACCACCGGATTATTTGCTGGAAAAAGCCCGTAATTACTGTGCTTATCAGGAGCGTTGCATTTTTGATGTGAAAAAAAAACTTCTGCAATGGAAAGCTACCGAAGATACGGTGGAGGAGGTTATCAAAAAGCTTAAAGCGGAAAACTACATTAATGAAGAAAGGTTTGTAAAAGCTTTTGCTTTGGGAAAATTGCGTCACAATAAATGGGGCCGGAATAAAATTTATTATGCCCTGAAGCAAAAACAGGTTCCCGATCTTTATATCCAAATCGGCCTGGGCGAAATTGATGAAGCAGAATACATCAACACACTGAAAGTAATTTTGTCTTCCAAAAAGGTAAAAGCAAAGGATGAATTTACCCGTTTGAACAAACTCGTACAATATGCTGTACAAAAAGGTTTTCAGCCCGAGCTGATATG
>JALUYM010000186.1 GCA_027018745.1 Bacteroidales bacterium
ACTGCTTTCCTTTTTTAATTTCCTGCCCTTTTTCCTGTTCCTGCCCTTTGCCGCAACCTATTTGCCGTCACATTATTCCGGGCAAACGGCTTTTGTCTGGTTTGCGGCCGTTTTTCTTTTTGAGCTGGGTTCCAATTTCCTGGTCATCCGGCTAAAGCGGCAAACCACCGTCAAGCCTGTCACCATGCTCCTCTTTTTTGCGGCGGTGTTGGTAGTGGGGGCCTTGCAAAAGTTTCACATATTTTCGTTTTCCGTTGTGTCGTCATGGTATTTTGGCCGGCTGTTGCAGCAACCGCTTTGGCTTTTGCTGCCGGCGGCCCTGTTGGCGCTTTTCTTTTTCGAGAGTTACCGCTACATCAAGAGCCACAGTTATCTGGAAGATTTTACCGCTAAAAAGAAACATGCCGAGTATCTCAGCAGCCGGTTTGAGGGGCTGGAAAACCGTGGCCGCATTGGGGCCATGATATTGAAGGAGGTGCGGTTGCTGTTGCGCAACAAACGTTCCAAACAAATGGTTTTCTTTACATTGCCTCTGGGGTTGCTTTACGGACTTATATTTTATCCCAGTAAAGTTAATCTGTCCATGCCGCTGTTGATGGCTTTTGTGGGAGTTTTTATCACCGGCGTTTTTCTCATCACTTACGGGCAGTACACCCTGGCCTGGGAAAGCCGTCATTTCGATTTTATTCTTACCTCCAACATCCGGGCGGAGGAGTTTTTCCGTGCCAAGTACTTCCTGATGGTCATTCCCACCGTGGTGTTGTGGGTGGTGACTATCCCGTACGTTTATTTCGGGACGAAAATTTTGATTATCAATACGGTCATGGCCTTGTACAACATTGGGATTAATGCCCCTTATTTGCTCTTTATGGCTTCGTATAACCGGAAACGGATGGAGCTTGACCGCGGCCAAATGATGAATTACCAGGGGGTCGGGTTGAACAATTTTATCAATGTCATTCCCTTGTTGCTGGGGCCCGTATTGCTATTCTGGTTGTTCCAGGCGCTTTTCGGCTTTGCCGGGGCGCTGGCAGCCATGGCCTTGCTGAGCCTTACGGGATTGTTGCTGCACCGGACGCTGATCGCCATGGCTTCGCGGTTTTTCCTGAAAAACAGGTACAAAATCGCCGAAGGGTACAGGAGTAGTTAGGATGTTTGATTTTTGATGTTATATTTTTGATGTTTTATGTTTTTATGGGGGATGTAGGATGAAAAATGACGAGTGGTGAATGAAGTGTGAAGAATGATGAATGAAGAGTGAAGAATGAAGAATGAAATTTGGGGTAAGGAATGCCTGGGTCTGAGAATGTTAGGTGTATGATAATGCCTTTGTTGGAGGTGTTTAAAAAGTTACCCGTTAAAAAACACAGAAAAATTAAGTGGGATTTTAAAATAAAAGTATTAACTTTGTAATTACATATAAAAAATCAGGCATATGGAATTATCAATCATACAAATAGGGAATTCAAAAGGATTCAGGCTTCCAAAAACCCTGATTGAGAAATACAATATCAAGGACAAGGTTGAAATTATTCTGGAAAAAGGGTATTTCATCTTAAGGCCTGTTTCAAGTCCACGAAAAGGTTGGGAGGCTGCATTCAAAGAAATGAATGAAAACGGTGACGACCAACTTTTGTTCGATGACGTTTTTGAAAACGAAGATTTGGAAGAATGGAATTAAAACAATATCAAATAGTCCTTGTAAACCTTGATCCGACAATTGGAAGTGAAATTAAAAAAGCCAGGCCTTGTGTTATTATTTCGCCCGATGAAATGAATAAATATCTTCGGACAATTATTGTCGCGCCCATGACAACGTCCTCAAAAAAATATCCAACCAGAATTGAAATAAAACATGACAATAAAGTTGGCCGGATTGTAATTGACCAAATCCGGACCATAGACAAACAACGAATTGTCAAGATTTTGGGGAGCTTATCACAACCAGAAATAAAAGAATTGAAATTAGTGATAAAAGAAACATTTGTAGATTGATAAAAAGAAAAAGTTGGAATGTGACAAATTTTAATCCATGATACAAGTAGAAAATTTAAAAAAGGTTTACGGCGGGCGCACGGTGCTGCAGGTTCCGGCTTTGGAAATCGGAAAAGGCGAAAGTTTCGGGCTGGTGGGAAACAACGGCGCCGGCAAAACCACTTTTTTCCGGCTGGTGCTCGACCTGATCCATGCCGATGGCGGCCGGGTGCTTTCATTGGGGACCGATGTTTCCCAATCGGAGGACTGGAAAAACTACACGGCTTCCTATCTTGATGAGGGCTTTCTCATCGATTTTCTGACGCCTCGCGAATATTTTATGTTTGTGGCCAGACTCAACAACCTGAGCCGGGGCGATGTGGAACAGTTCACCGGCAGCCTGCATGGTTTTTTCGGCGACGATATCCTGGCTGAAAAGAGTTACCTGCGC
>JALUYM010000187.1 GCA_027018745.1 Bacteroidales bacterium
TAGTACGCATGCGTAATATTTATATTCATTCTTAATTAAAAATGGCGTAAAATTGTACTTCCGTTTTTTGAGATAAATTTAAACGAAATCATCATGGTTAAACAAATTGTTTTTTCGATTGCTTTGCTCATCACCCTGGGGGTTTTCACGTACAGCATTCAGCGATATTTCAGGTATTTTAAATTCACCAAAAAGAAACATCTCGACCATCTGTGGAAAAGATTATGGAAAACCATAGAAATTGCCGGTTTTCAGCAAAAAATCTTCCGTCGTCCGGTTATCGGATTAGTCCATGCTTCGGTTTTCTGGGGTTTTATGGTTATTATTTTCGGCAGTATCGAAATGGTTTTTGACGGCCTTCTCGGTACGGAAAAAATATTTAGCTGTCTGGGTTGGTTTTATACTTTTATGATGGCTACCGGCGATATTTTTGCCCTTATCATAGCCATTGCCATGATCATTTTCGTAGCCCGAAGGGTGATTTTTCACATAAAAAGATTTTCGGGAATTGAAATGAAACCCGTTTCGGAATACGATGCCCTTCTGGCACTTACACTTATTTTTCTCCTCATGATTTCACTCATGGGCATGAATACATTTTATTTCCTGTGGGCTCACAAAACCGGGGAACCCATGGCCGGTGCCTATCCTGTTGCCCAACACATATGGGCTCCTTTGTTTGGCTATGTCACCCCCCAACAGGCATGGTTCTGGTATCAGTTTAACTGGTGGTTTCATATTTTAACGATTTTCATTTTTGCCAATATATTGCCTTATTCCAAACACTTCCATGTGTTTTTGTCCATCCCGAATGTATTTATCAGCCGGCTGGAACCTTACGGATACATTGAGAACATGCCCAACATCACCAAAGAGGTTAAGTTGATGCTCGATCCCAATGCTACTTTTGACGAAACAGAAGAAGAAGGCGAACCGGAACGTTTCGGTGCTTTGGATGTGGATGATTTGAAATGGACCAATTATTTCAACTCGCTGGCATGTACCGAATGCGGACGTTGTACCTCGGTTTGTCCTGCCAACATTACCGGTAAGCTGCTCTCGCCACGGAAAGTGATGATGAACACGCGGGCCCGCATGAAAGAAAAAGGCCCGGGACTTTTAAAAGAAGGCAAGTCGTACGATGATGGCAAACATCTTATTTTCGATTACCTTACCGAAGAAGAGTTATGGGCTTGTACCATGTGTAACGCTTGTGCCCAGGAGTGCCCTATTGAAATCAACCAACCTTCCATTATTCTGGAAGCCCGCCGTTATCTCGTCATGGAAGAATCGAAGGCTCCCGCCGAACTGAATACCGTTTTCACCAATATTGAAAACAATGGTGCACCTTGGCAATATGCCCAGGACGATCGCCTGTTGTGGGCCGAAGGACTTGACGTACCCGTTATGGCAGACAAGCTTGCCAACAACGAAAAACCGGAATACCTGCTTTGGGTGGGTTCCGCCGGCGCTTTCGACGACCGTTACAAAAAAGTGATGCAGGCCTTTGTGAAGATATTGAACTACCTGAAAGTGGATTTCGCCGTGCTGGGTACCGAAGAATCGGACAGCGGCGATGTGGCACGCCGTTCCGGTAATGAAATGCTTTTCCAGATGCAGGCATTGACCAACATCGAAGTGCTGAACGGTTATGATGTAAAGAAAATTGTTACCTGTGACCCGCACGATTTCAATACGTTGAAAAACGAATATCCCGACCTGGGCGGAAATTACGAAGTAGTACACCATACCCAGTTCCTTAAAAAATTCCTGGACGAAGGAAAAATCAAGATCAACAGCGACAAATTTGCCAACAGTACCATTACCTATCACGACCCCTGTTACCTGGGTCGTGCCAACGGCGAATACGATGCACCGCGCGAACTGCTGAAAGCCATTCCTTCGGTAAAAGTGGAAATGGAGAAAAACCGCAGCTTCTCCATGTGTTGTGGTGCCGGTGGCGGACAAATGTTCAAGGAAGCCGAAAAAGGCGAAAAAGAAATCTTTATCGACCGTACGGAACAAGCCCTTGAAACAGGCGCCGACATCATCTGTACTGCCTGCCCCTTCTGTATGACCATGCTCACCGATGGCATCAAATACAAAAACAAAGAAGAGGAGGTAAAAAACTACGACATCGCCGAGCTGGTGGCTATGAGCCTGGAGTTATAATTTTATGTAGTACATATTCTTCTAAAAATTTTTGTAGTTATCATGTAATTTTTACTAAAATAGTGCAAAATGACGTCCCTTTATGCCCTTTCAGGTTTGCCAGCCCGACAGGGGGCATTCAGGCGAACAACCTGAGAGTAAAAGAATTCTAAGATTTTTCATCTGATTTTCACTTTTTCGGATTTTAAATCCTTGATCCCCAGACATTCGGATTTCAAATCCGAATGAGCCCACAGTGCCGATGGTTCTTC
>JALUYM010000188.1 GCA_027018745.1 Bacteroidales bacterium
AACTTCAGCTCTTTATAAATACGGTATAGTGTTTCTTTTGCAGTTTGCCTTGGAAAGTTTGCTATTTGGGCTTCAATATCTTCTAATTTGTAGTCAATTACTTCTTCGCCCAGATAATCCCGCATTGCTTTGGAATAAAGTGATTGCAAACGTTCTAAAAGGGTTTCCGCATCATCAATGCCTTCTTTGATTTGAAAATCAGTGATGGCTTCTTCGCCTTTGTTTTCGTCAACTATTTTGGCAAGAATGAGTGATATTATTCTGTTAAATGCGTTGGAGCGGTCGGAAATATTGTTGTGTCGTAAAATTTCCTCAAACTGATTGAAAACCTTGCCTTTATCATCTTTTCCAAAATCCTTCAAATCAGAAATTTTCAGTGGAATGTAACCCGGGTTGTATGGCTCGATTTCAGGCTCAAAAAGCCCTGAATTAAGGAAAGTCTGTTTGCCTTTGGTTTTGTGTTTCCATACTTCAAGCATTTCCTTAATTGTTTTTGCCCGGTCGTATGTGATGAGCTTTTCAGTTTCCTGCTGTTTTACTTTTTCTTCTGTGCTATCCTCCACTTTAATTAAGGCATTTGCCTTTTCAATTTTTCCTTTGTGTTCTCTCGAAGCATACAGGCAAAGATAGCGGGTGTTTTTATCTTGTTGGTAATAAGAAAAAAGCTGTCCCCCATTGGATCTCATATTATCCAACTCTTTTTCGTACTCTTTGCCCCAGGTTTTGCACTCAATAATCAAAAGAGTTTTTCCGTCTTTTCCTTTAACAGTTATGTCAGCTTTCCCACTTTTGGAAGTACGACCGAGTTTCCATTTCTTTTCAAGAGTTAAGTCGGCAGGCTTGTATCCCTTTTCTATAAGCCGGTTAACGCATTCAAGAACAACAATATTTTCAGGGTTCCCCAAATGAGAAGTGGTGTCGTCACCCTTTTTTATTTCCGGCCCAAAGTCAATCCTCTTCTTAGTGAAGTCCACTGATATTTTGTATTTAATTTTGTCGTAGCTTTTTGAATAAACCTTAGCATCCTTTGGATTTGTCGAAAATCCAAATGCTGAAATTGTCGTTATAATTTGATTTTCTGTCATTTGCCCTTTGAATATTTTACTTGTTCTTCCGCTGCTTTTAACGCGTCTAAACCGTGATTTTCATCTTTAATCAAGCCATAAACTTTATTCGCCAACCACAAGATTTCCAAATCGGAATGCGCTACATTAAAAAGTTCACTCAGTTTTTTTAGGTCTTTTCGTTTCAATAGCTTTTGGTCATTTTCAACTTTGCTCAGGAAACCTTCGCCAATGTCAAGTTTTGCAGCGAGTTCACGCTGTTTCATTCCTGATTTTTCCCTGAGTTGTCTAATTCTTTGTCCGATTGTCATTGACCTGATATTTACTTGTATAAATTTGGTCAAATATAATAATAATTTTTCTAACTGTCAAGCAAACGATGGGAAAAATGACTCTTTTGGTCTTTGGAGGTTGGCTTGTGTTCGGCAAAACTAAATATATCATTTGCTGATAGGGTTTTTACAATGAAGTATATCTCTGTTTTACCTCAACATCCCCACCGCTTTTTTCACTGCATCAGCAAACATATCCACTTCTTCCAAAGTGTTGTACAGGGCAAACGAAGCGCGCACCGTTCCCGGGATGCCGTAAAAGTCCATGAGCGGTTCGGCACAATGGTGGCCGGTGCGGACTGCGATGCCCATTTGGTCGAGCAACATGCCCAAATCGTAAGGATGAATGCCGTTGACCAAAAAAGAAACCACGGCCGCTTTGTCCGGGGCCTGGCCAATGATGCGCATGCCTTCGATTTCCTGAAGCTTTTTTGTGGCCTGTTGCAACAGCATTTCTTCGTGTTGAAAAATATTGTCCAGACCCAACTGCTGCACGTAGCGCAGGGCGGCTTCAAGGCCCAGTGCACCGGCCACGTTGGGTGTTCCGGCTTCGTATTTGTAAGGCAGCTCGTTAAAAGTGGTTTTTTCAAAAGTTACTTTGTCGATCATTTCGCCTCCGAACTGGTACGGGGGCAGCCGCCGCAGCCAGGTATAACGTCCGTAAAGCACGCCGATACCCATGGGGGCATAAATTTTGTGCCCGGAAAAGGCGTAAAAGTCAACGCCCAGTTCCTGCACATCCACCCGGGCATGGGCAATGCCCTGTGCCCCGTCCAGCAAAACGGGAACCCCTTTTTTGTGCGCCAGTTCCACGATCTCTTTTACCGGGTTGACGGTTCCCAGCACATTGGAAATATGGGTTACGGCCAACAGCTTAACCTGCGGTGTAAGCATTTTTTCCAGAAAGTTTAAATCCAGCGTGCCATCCAAATCTACCGGAAGGACTTTCAGCTTGATTTTCCCGCCGCTGCTTTCGCGCAACTGTTGCCAGGGCACCAGGTTAGAGTGGTG
>JALUYM010000189.1 GCA_027018745.1 Bacteroidales bacterium
ACGTCCTATTACGTAAGCAATTGCAGGAAACTTTATCTGTTATAGAAGAGTTACAATCTGTAATAAAGGATCTGTGTACAAAAACAGACCTGTTCAAAAACGGGCGCAAGAGCGACACAAGTTCCATGTCCAGTTCACAGGATTATGACCTGAGCAATAAATTTAATTCCCGGCACAGAAGCTTTACAAATTTTGTTACGAACCTGATTTCCGGACTGATTGCTTATTCATTTTTGCCCCAAAAACCCAGAATCGAATATGAAACGCTTCAAACAACAGCCTTGGGTTTAATCAGGGGCAACCAAAAATTCTTTAATTATCCGTTTCTTCTTCCACCAGTTCAAAATCAAGCTGGCGGTTTTCCATGTCCACATTTTTTACCAACACCCGTACGGGGTCACCGAGTCGTAGTTTCTGTCCGAAACGTTTTCCGATAATTTGGTAATTATCTTCATCAAGATAGTAATAGTCATCTTTCATGTCATTGAAACGGATGAGCCCTTCGCTTTTACTTTCCACCAGTTCCACAAAAATGCCCCATTTGCTTACACCGGAAATGAGTCCATCAAAGGTCTTCCCCACCTTGTCCAGCAGAAATTCCACCTGTTTGTATTTGATGGAAGCTCTTTCGGCTTCAGCTGCCCGTCTTTCCATTTCGGAAGTGTATTCGCATTTTTCTTCGTAAGCCTCTTTTTTTACGGAGCGTTTCCCTTCGAGGTAACGCTCAAGCAACCGGTGGACCATCATGTCGGGATAACGCCGGATAGGAGAGGTGAAGTGGGTATAAAAAGGGAAAGACAATCCATAGTGACCAATGTTGTCGGTTGAATAATAAGCCTTTGACATAGTCCGGATGGCGATGGTCTCAATCATGTTCTCTTCTCCCCGGCCTTTGATCTGGTCAAAAAGATGATTGAAAGACCGGGCCAAAGTGTCACGCGATTGTATCTCCAGCGAATAACCTAACCGGTTCAAAAACTGGGTAAACGTATTCAGCTTCTCGGGATTAGGTTCGTCATGTACCCGATAAACGAAAGTCTTGGGTTTTTTGTTGTTTTGCGGTTTTCCAATCAATGTGGCTACTGATTTGTTGGCCAGCAGCATAAATTCTTCTACCAGGTGGTTGGCTTCTTTGGATTCTTTCACATAGGTTTCTATGGGCTTTCCTCTTTCATCCAGCTTAAAACGAATTTCCGGCGTATTGAAGTTAATGGCCCCGTTTTTGAACCGGGCATTCCTCAGGATGGATGCCATATCGTTTAGTTTCAGAATGTTTTCCACAAATTCCCCCTGCTCTGTTTCAATGATTTGTTGCACTTCTTCGTAGGTAAACCGCCGGTTGGAACGGGTAACGGTTTTCCCGAACCATTGGCTCAACACTTCTGCTTTGTCATTCATTTTGAAAATGGCCGAAAAAGTCAGTTTATCCTCGTTGGGACGCAACGAACAAACGCCGTTGGAAAGTTTTTCGGGCAGCATGGGAATGACACGGTCAACAAGATAAACGGAGGTTCCGCGTTTGTATGCTTCGGCATCCAGCAGCGTGTCGGGTTTTATATAATGGGTTACGTCGGCAATGTGTACACCTACCTCCCAAAGTCCGTCACCGAGTTTTAGCAGCGAAATGGCATCATCAAAATCTTTGGCATCCACAGGGTCGATAGTGATTGTCCACACATTCCGGTAATCTTTCCGATGGGATATTTCCTCTTTTGAAATTTCTTCGGGAATTTTTTCGGCTTCCTGCTCCACTTTTTTGGGGAAGGAAAGCGGAAAATCGAAATCAGCCAGGATGGATTTCATTTCCACATCATTGTTGCCGGGTTTTCCCAACACATCGGTAATTTTCCCAACGGGATTGTTGGCATGTTTGGGCCAGTCGGTAATGTTTACCACGACTTTTTCTCCGTTTTTGGCTTTTTTCAATTCGCTTTTCGGAACCAAAATATCATAGGGCATGGCTTGGTTGTCCGCAACAACAAAACCGAAATTTTTACCGATCTCCAGAATGCCGACATAAGCGGTTTTCTTTCTTTTCAGTATCTCAACAATTTGCCCTTCCGGTTTGTGCCCTTTTCGTTTGGGAAATAGCAATACTTTTACCTGGTCTCCGTTAAGCGCATGGTTTGTATTGTTGGAGGCAATGAAAATATCATCTCCCCCCTCGTCGGAAATAATGTATGCCTTTCCGGTTTTTTTCATTTCCACCGTGCCGGTGATATATTTCTTTTTGTTTGCAAGTGAAGACAGTTTGTCCGCATGCAAAACAAATTTTCCCCTTTTTATCTCTTGCAGGTACCCGTCATTCAATAGTTCATTTAAAATATTAAATATCAGGTTTTTACCTGCTTTATCCTTGATGCCCAGCTTGCTGGCAATTTGTTTGTTGTTATAAGCT
>JALUYM010000190.1 GCA_027018745.1 Bacteroidales bacterium
GATCAGCCGCGGTCTCAGTATGTGGGCTATAGCACGGAAAGCTGTATACCTGCACTAAAATGGAAAATATAGTAACCTTTAAGGTTTTATCATTTTAAATAAAGATGCATTATATTGTCTTTCTTTTTGAGGATGAAGCATAAAAAACCGGATGAACTTTGATACGCCTGTTGTCAACAGGTTTTCATAATTTTGTAAAAAATTTAAACATCATGTTTCAAAGTATCAATCCATATACGGGAGCCGTGATTTTCGAACATGCAGAACATACGGCACAACAAGTTGAAAACCTTATCAACTCAACCCATCAAACCTTTTTAAAGTGGAAAAGGTTTAGTTTTCAGCAACGGGGTGATTTGTTCCGGAAACTATCGGCAATCCTGCGCAAAGACAAAGAGACTTTTGCGACACTAATTACCATGGAAATGGGGAAAATCATTTCGGAATCAAGGGCTGAAATTGAAAAATGTGCCTGGCTGTGTGATCATTATGCCGACCATGCAGAAGAAATGCTAAAACCGGAAATTTTTAAAACAGACGCCGGCAAAAGTTATTTACGTTTTGATCCGGTGGGTATCGTTTACGGTATTATACCATGGAATTTTCCTTTCTGGCAGGCTTTCCGTGCGGCAGTCCCCACCATGATGGCGGGCAATACCTTTATCTTAAAACATGCCCCTAACGTCATCGGGACAGCCAAAGCCATTGAACAGTTATTTTTGAAGGCCGGTTTCCCCGAAAATACTTTTACCAACCTGATTATTCCGGTTGAATTATCGGAAAAAGTCATTGCCCATCCTTTTGTGGAGGGCGTTACACTGACCGGTAGCCAGCGTGCCGGGAAAATCGTGGCAGCTCAGGCCGGCAAATACTTAAAAAAAAGCGTTTTGGAGCTGGGCGGTTCCGATCCCTATATCGTATTAAAAGATGCCGAATTCAATGTCAGTTGCAAAACAGGAGTTTGTTCACGATTCCTGAATGCAGGGCAGGTCTGTATCTCGGCCAAAAGGTTCATCGTAGAGAAAGCCATTCTCGATCAGTTTGCTGAAGAACAAAAAAAATTATTAGAAAGCATGGTTTTGGGCGACCCCATGAAAGAAGACACCGAAATGGGGCCCATGGCACGAGCTGATCTACTGGAAAATATTGAAACACAGGTAAACCGTTCAGTGGAAATGGGAGCCGAAATTCTTTGTGGCGGCCATAGGCATGACAACAACTCATTGTTCTATGAGCCGACACTTATTCACCATGTGACTAAAGGAATGCCTGTGTATGATGAAGAGACTTTCGGCCCTGTTTCGGTAGTCATTCCGGCCAAAGACCCGGAAGATGCCATTCGCCTGGCCAACGACACTTCCTACGGTTTGGGTGCCAGCCTGTGGACCCGTGACCTGGAACTGGCTGAACGACTGGCAGGGCAAATTGAAGCAGGAGCCGTATTTATCAACGGAATGACAAAATCCGACCCGCGCCTGCCCTTTGGCGGCACAAAACGTTCAGGATATGGCCGTGAACTGGCTTATCCCGGCATCCGCGAATTTGTCAACCAGAAAACCGTTTGGATAGCCCAATGAACCGTTTACAGATGAAAAATATAATCGGCCAGCGAGAAATAAATCAATAACCCCGTCGAATCAACTACCGTAGTAAGCAACGGACTGCTGATGACAGCCGGGTCAAGTTTGAATTTGGTGAGAATAATGGGTAACAGGCTTCCCAACAAATTGGACCAAAGGGATATGGCAGCCATTGACAAGGCGACAACCAATCCTACGGTAGGACCGCCACGCCAGAAGAATCCCCTGATAAAAAGGGTAAGCCCCAATGTCAATCCGATAAGTATTCCGTTAATAATCTCTTTTTTGAAGACCATAAACCATTTTTTCACAGAAAGGGAACCGGTAGCTAATGCCCTGACAACAAGTGTAGAAGCCTGTGCAGCAATGTTCCCCCCGCTGTCAATCAAAATGGGAATAAAAAAAGCCAGGGCAATTACTTCCTGCAAGGAATTCTGAAAATGGGCAATGATAGAGGACGAAAAAAAATCGGTTAGCAATAAAATGAAAAGCCACCCTATTCTTTTTTTGTACAGGGTAAGATTAGAAGCGGTATAATATTTTTCATCAATAGGAATAATGGCCGATGATTTCTGAAAGTCTTCCGTCGTTTCTTCTTCCAAAACATCCAAAATATCATCCACAGTCACAATACCGATGAGCACACCGCCTTCGCCCACAACAGGCAGCACGTTCATATCGTACTTTTTGATCATTTTGTACGCTTCTTCCTGGTCGGCAAGGGCTTGAATAGAAATAAAATCACGGTCCATAATTTCATTCACCGTTTGTTCGGGGTCGGCCAGAAGAAAACGCCGTATAGGAACGTCA
>JALUYM010000191.1 GCA_027018745.1 Bacteroidales bacterium
CTTAAAAGACACGTTTCAATCCTTGTTTTAATGGAAGGCGGTCTTAAAGCCGTACAAATCTACAAATAATTCTGTTTCCGGCGGTTAGCCCGTTTGCGGAAACACTTGTTTTGTGTTTTTTCAAGATGTCAATGAACGTGAAATGGTCGTTTTCGACAGGTTTTCCGTAAGTGTAAACCGTTGAAAACCCTTTGGTTGCAGCCCCTTTTTTGCTATGTAAAAATAAATCTGCCATAAGAATAATTTTACCGGGTGCAAATATTCCGGTAGGTGCAAGTTACGCACCTTTTTTTATATTTTGTCCCTTTGGGGTAAACATTTTTTTCAATCACTTCCATCACGCCATCCGCAGCCTTTTGCACTTTGGCTTTGTCGGCTTCGGTAACAGCCACTTCCATCAGCCGGTTCCGGCTCCTTACGTAAACCAAAAACCCTTTGTTTACCGGCTTTCTGAAATTTTCTTCAATCAATACAGCATAACAAAACAATTGCGTTTTATAGGTTTCAAAAACCTGGTCCTTGTAAACGGCAAATTTGTAATCCAGCGGGGCCATTGTTCCGTCAGAAAGCAGGAAAACTTCGTCTACTTTCCCGCGCAGGGAACCGTTGGCAAGGTATTGATCGGAATATTTTTCTTTTACCCCAATCCGTTTGCGCAAATAATCTTTGTTGCGGATAAGCTTTAGCTCGTGCATGTTTCTGCCTTTCATTACTTTGTAATGCCGCTCTTCATATTGCGGGATGCCCAGCACATACTCGAAATAGGTAAACCGCGGGCAATAGAGGTATTCGATGATATGGGAGGGGGTAACCGACATTAGAAAAAAAGCGCTTTTACCTGGTCTGTCACTAACTTTTTGTCGAAAGCCTGCCCCAACAGGGCGGTTTGTTTCAGCTCGTTTTTGCTCATGGGAAAAAGATAAACCGAATCGGTTTCTTCATCAATGAGTTCTTCAATTTGGAGTTGTAAGGTGTCTTTTTCGTTGGCTTCGAGGTTTCCGAGGAAAACGGAATACTGCACACGGTAAAGTCCGGCCAGTTTGCACAGTTTGGCCGTTTTGGTGCGTGGCTTGTCTTTTTTTATGTCGTATAATACCCAGACAATCATTGTTTTTTGATTAATTGGTTGGCAAATTCATGGGCCGCCAGCAGCAGGGCGTTGCCCCGTGTCTGGTTGCGGTTTTTATACCGGATTTTCTCTTCATCAAAAAATTTAAAGAAGTTTTGTACCAGCAGGTTTTTCCCTTCGGTGTTCAGGCTGTAACCGTGTGTTATTTTGTCACAGTGTTTGTCCCCGACTTTTTTGCCCGAAAAGAGTTTGAAAACCACTTCGTCGGCAATGGTGCGGTAGGGCTCAATAAAATCGAAAACCATGCTTTTCGTGTTGTAATCGTCGCGGTGCATAAACCCGAGGTAAGGATCGATGCCGGCCACAATAAGCGCTTTTTCCACCCGGCTGTAAAGGATGCCGTAGGCGTAATTCAAAAAGGCATTAAAAGGGTCTTCCGCAGGCCTGAAACTGCGCCCTTTAAACTGGTACCGCTTGTCGAGCAGGCTGCTGAGCGTTTGAAAATAGATGCGCCCGGCAGTGCCTTCATATCCCCGCAGGCTTGCCTCAATGGTATCTATCTTTTCTGCCCCGGCAGACACAATTTTCCTGTGCAGTTCCTCTATCTTGTCAATTTGTTCCTCAATAAACCCGGCTTTGGCGCTGCGGTTTTTTTTCAATTTTTTCAAAAAGGCGGTTTGGTTGGCTGTTTTTTCCCCCAGCCATTTTTTTATCCAGAAAACGGCGCGTCCGTCCATGCTGGCTTCCAGTTGTGTTTTCCGGATGCGCGAAGTGCTTCCCGGCCGGCTGTGCCAGAACCTTCCGGCGGGGGTGCCATCGTATTCAAATACCACAATGTCGATGTTGTTTTTCAGGGCCAGGATAATGGCATCGGTGCTGATGGCGGCCCCTTTGCTGAGCAGGATAGAGGTAACTTTCTGCGAAGCAAAATGATGTTTTTCCTCTTTCCCGTCTTTTTTTACCCGCACCTCAAAAAGCTCGTCTTTTATGTGTACGTAAGTCCCGTATGTGTTTATGACAAGTTGCATATCCTGTTGTCGTTTATTTTGATAAAAAATTCAGATGCAATTGAATATTTTTCATTTTTCTATTCATTTTCAAACAGCCCTGAATATTTTTACACGGTTATCACTGTTCCGAACCCTCTTGCGGTGGATTTGCCGATACCTGCATAACCGGGCAGGAGGGCGTTGGTCACAAATTTACCTTCAAAGACCAGCATTTTTTTGCTTTTAAACAGTGTCGTTTTTTCTTTGAAGTCTCCTTTTACCATAATCCGCTCCGTAACCCGAAACCCGACGCCTTTAT
>JALUYM010000192.1 GCA_027018745.1 Bacteroidales bacterium
TTGGCAAGTAGTGAAAGGGTACTGACCAGCGTAACCGTTGCAATAAGGAGAAACATGATCAAATTGAGGGTGTTGGTAAACGGCATCCAGATAGCGCGAAAGCGAAAATAAGGCAGTATCCATGAAAATAATTCCGATAACTTGTCAAACCAGAAATATCCCAGAAAAATAAAAAACCAGGGTACCAAAGTCCCTAAAACTGTTGTAAAATAAGCACGCCATTGGTCGGTCTGGTAAATTATTAATGCAATCCATACAAAACCAACCATGATGACCATGGGAGGATAAAACAGGCTGACAATCCCTAAGAGGATTCCGGCATCAAATGTGGCAGGAATAATCTTTGTGTTGTTTTGAAAGCGAAAAACTTTTTGATAAAACAAAACCAAAAAGAAAGCGGCCGCAAGATAAGGTCCCGGACGTGTCATCAATCCCGAAGCACTGCCGATAAGAACAAAGAAGAATGCCGTGATATAACTGTTTCTTTTCGTCAACCGGTGTTCAGTGCTTATCCGGTTAACCAGCAGTGCAATAAAGAAAAAAAGAAAGATAGCCAACACTTGCATTAACCAGGGATTCAGATGGATAAAAGCTATCTGTGCAGGATATGCTTTCCGTGAAAGGAGAACAGTCTCGGGAAGCCAGAACAGAAGGATCAACAGAAAAAGCACAAGAATCCTTGAAAAATAAGATTTTTTAAAAAACCGAATGATCATGGCTTTTTATTGTTTTAGGTCGAAGCCTAAGTCGTTCCTGTAATATTTTCCCTCAAAATCGACTTGCTTTGCATTGGCATACGCATTTTTCAATGCCTCACTCATGCTGTCACCAAAAGAAGTGATAGCCATAACACGTCCGCCACTGGTTTTGATTTCGTTGTTTTCCACATCATTGCTGGCACCGGCATAATAAACAATACAATTGTTCAGGTTGTTCAGTCCCCTGATGATTTTTCCTTTCTGATAGTTTCCGGGATAGCCTTCCGAAACAAGCATTACCGAAGCGGCATACCGTTCGTCCACTTCCAGTTTGGTTTTGTCGAGAGTACCTTTTGCCAGGTTCTCAAAAATTTCCAGCAAATCACTTTTTATTCTTGGTATCACGGTTTCTGCTTCCGGATCCCCCATACGGCAGTTGTATTCAATAACATAAGGTTCATCACCTGATTTGATAAGCCCGAAGAAAATAAATCCCTGATAGTGAATATTCTCCTGTTTTAAACCATATAAAGTCGGTCGGATGATCCGCGATTCCACCTTTTCCATAAACTCGCTATTGGCAAAAGGAACAGGTGAAATGGATCCCATGCCCCCGGTGTTCAGCCCGGTATCTCCTGTCCCGATGCGTTTGTAATCTTTGGCTTCGGGCAACAATACATAATTTTTTCCATCGGTGAGAATAAAAACAGACAATTCGATGCCATCGAGGTATTTTTCGATTACCACTTTGCCGGAAGCTTTTCCGAATTTTGCATCCAGCAGCATGCTTCGCAGTTCGGCTTTGGCTTCCCCCAAGTCGTTTAGAATGAGAACTCCTTTGCCGGCTGCCAGGCCATCGGCTTTTAAAACATAGGGCGGTTGCATGTTTTCGAGGAACTTTTCCCCCTGCTGAAGCGTCTCCGCAGTAAAAGTGCCGTAGTCGGCGGTGGGAATACCGTGCCTTTTCAGAAACCCTTTGGCAAAATCTTTGCTGCCTTCTAATTGTGCAGCTTTACTGTTGGGACCGATAACCGTTACATCGTGCAAAATTTTATCTTTTGAAAAAAAATCACTGATGCCATTTACCAGCGGTACTTCCGGTCCGACGACAACCATGTCTATTTCTTTTTCAATGACAAAAGTCTTCATGGCTTCAAAATCGGCAGGGTCAACGGGAACATTGATGCCCGCAAGGGCTGTCCCGGCATTCCCCGGCGCAATATATATTTGTCCGGCTTTCGGGCTTTGTGCCAGTTTCCAGGCAAAAGCATGTTCACGGCCGCCGGAACCTAATATCAGAATATTCATTTTTTTATCTTTTTGCTTGATGTAAGGTTTTTTCAATGGACTTCCAAAACTCTTCAGCCGTTTTGTCCCAGCTAAACATTTGACTACGTTGAAAGCCTTTCTCTACCAACTTTTTTCTTAAATCTGTTACAAAAGTAACCTTTTTCATGGCTTCGGCAATTTCTTTTATGTTAAACGGATCTGTCAGTAAAGCTGCATCTCCTGCTACCTCGGGGATAGCCGAAACATTGGATGTGATCACCGGGATACCCGCCCGGAAGGCTTCAACAATGGGGATGCCAAAACCTTCAAAAAACGGTACAAAAACCAGGGCCAAGGCTGCACCCATTACGTTTTTCAACTCTTCCGGTTCCATCCGTCCGGTA
>JALUYM010000193.1 GCA_027018745.1 Bacteroidales bacterium
AGGTTAAGCCTTTCCCAGGCAGAAAAATTGTTGCATCCGGTCTGTTTTGACCCCAACCATCTCTCCGAAAAGCAGGGGTTGCAAATGGGTTTGACTATGCGTCAAATAAAAACCATTCACCATTATCTTGCCAAAGGAGGATGTTTTCGCAAAAAGGAAGACCTGAAAAAAATAAGGGGTTTGTCAGCCACAGAATACGTTATCCTGGCACCGTATATCCGAATTCATTCCACCTGTTCTGTTGCTAAGAAGAAAAACAGAAAAACCAGGCAGCATCTACGTCAAAAGGTGGAAATAAATTCAGCTGATACAACTGTTTTGCAACAGAAATTGTTACTTCCTTCCTGGCTGGCCGCCAGGATAGTAAAATATCGTAACCTGCTCGGCGGTTTTTATTCGTGTGCCCAGTTGCGTGAAGTATATGGTATGAAGCCCGCTGTATATCATGCTGTCAGGGGTTTTGTGGAGATAGATACCACTTATATCAGAAAAATAAACCTGAACACGGCTGTTTTTAAGCAGCTTTTACATCATCCGTATTTCAATTATGAGACTACAAAAAAACTGATCCGTGCCCGGGAAGAATTACATGGTTTCAGTTCTATCCTGCAGGCAAAGGAACTATCGGGCCTTCCTGACAGTACCTGGGACAAAATTCGGCATTATTTGTATCTTCGCCGCTTAAAAATTAACCTGAGTAGAGATGAATAGAATCGCGACGACCTTTAAAAAATTTCCACGGACATTTTGGGTAGCCAACAGTATCGAGCTGATCGAGCGTTGGGCTTGGTATGGCTTTTTTATGCTTTTTGCCAATTATCTGACCAAGTCGACGGATTTGGGAGGGTTACAGTTTTCACAGACGGAAAAAGGAATGATTATGGGAATAGGCACGGGGATACTTTATTTCCTGCCTATTATTACCGGAGCCATTGCCGATAAATACGGCTATAAAAAAGTCCTTTATATTGCTTTTTCGGTTTATACGACAGCTTTTATTTTCCTGCCAATGTTCCATAGTTTCACAGGCGTTTTTATAATGTATTTGTACCTGGCCCTGGGGGCAGCATTGTTTAAACCGGTAGTTTCTGCTACGGTGGCCAAGACCACGGATGATGAGACTGCTTCCATCGGATTTGGTATTTTTTATATGATGGTTAATCTCGGGGCATTTTTCGGCCCCATGGTGACATTGCTTTTCCAAAATACCTCCTACAACATGGTTTTCCGTATTTCAGCCGGCATTATTGCATTGAACTTTATTCTTCTTTTCTTTTATAAAGAACCCGGAACGCGCGTGAAGACAGGGGAAACGCTTGGTGAGTCGGTAGGAAAGGTATTTAAAAATATCGGCCTGGTACTGAAAGATTTTAAGTTTGTTATTTTCCTTTTGATTGTAGCGGGTTTCTGGACCATGTACAATCAGTTGTTTTTTACCTTGCCGGTTTTTATTGAGCAATGGGTAGACACCCAGGCACTTTATCATTTTTTCAGTCAGTTTGTTCCTTTTATTTCTGCCAATTATAGTCATGGCCATCAAATTGATCCCGAATTTATCACTAATCTCGATGCTTTCTTTATTATTGTGTTTCAGATTGTCATATCTTCCGTGGTAATGCGTTGGAAACCGCTGGGAACCATGGTAACCGGTTTTATTGTCAGTTCTATTGGTATGGCACTTTCCCTTCTCACGCAAAATGTTATGTTTACCGTTTTGGCTATTTTCATTTTTTCCATTGGTGAGATGACTGCTTCCCCGAAGATCACGGAATATATTGGCCGCATAGCCCCTCACGACAAAAAGGCGTTGTATATGGGGTATTCGTTCATTCCGGTATTCCTTGGTAATATTTTTGCCGGGGTTATTTCGGGACCGGTATACCAGACTATGTCTGACAAACACACGTTGCTCGTACGGGAGGTTGCTGCACGCGGGTTGCATTTGCCTGAAAACCTGAGCCATCATCAGTATTTTTTACATGCTGCCGCGAAAATGCACCTGACCCCAGCTGCTTTGACAAACCAGCTTTGGTCTCAATACCATCCTTCTCACATTTGGTATGTGATTTTTTTAATAGGATTAGGAGCAGCCCTGTTGCTGTGGCTTTATAACCGTTTTATTGTTTGAAACAGTGCGAAGCATAAATTTTCTTCCCCGTGTGATGGTTGTGTTTTATAAAACCGGAAAGTTTTTTAAAAAGTTTATTTTTGCGCTGAAAAGTTTTCCCACAGGGCAATTCGGTATGTTTTTTCCCGTTGATGAGCTTGTGATAGCTTTTCCTTTCATATTAAAACAATTCGCATGACAAAAATCAGTACGGTCTTTAAAAAATTTCCGAGAACATTCTGGGTTGCCAACACCATGGAGCTTTTTGAACGCTGGGCATGGTATGGCCTGTTTGCTGTTTTGGCTTTATATCTGACCCAGTCAACCGATACGGGTGCTTTGGGATTTACCCAGTCACAGAAAGGCACCATGATGGGGACAGTGACAGCTATTTTGTACCTTTTGCCATTGATTACCGGGGCACTGGCCGACCGGTTCGGGTACAAAAGAATGCTTATCATTGCTTTCGTTGTTTATTCATTGAGTTATTTGCTCATGGGACAGGCCAGAAGTTATACTGCTGTTTATCTTACTTTTTTGTTGGTGGCTTTAGGGGCAGCTCTTTTTAAGCCCATTGTTTCTGCTACTGTTGCCAAAACCACGGATGAGACAACTTCTTCCATCGGTTTCGGTATTTTTTATATGATTGTCAATATTGGAGGTTTTATAGGCCCTGTTTTTTCTTCAAAATTAAGGCACATATACGGCTGGCACATTGTTTTTTTCATGGCAGCTTCAGCGATTGCCGTTAATATTTTACTGGCTTTGATTTTTTATAAAGAACCGGGGCGTGAAAAAAACCCAGATCCTTTTTGGCTTTCTATCTGGAAATCGCTGAAACAAATCTTCACCGCTTTGTCAGACATAAAACTGGTTGTTTTTCTTGTTATTATGATTGGTTTCTGGACCATGTTCAACCAACTGTTTTATACGTTGCCTAATTTTATTTTCCAGTGGGTTGACACGAGCATGATATATCACTGGATACAAGGATTTTCGCCAGCTATTGCGGCCGCTGTAGGTACCAAAAAAGACATGATTGCACCGGAAATGATGGTGAACCTGGATGCCGGGTTTATCATTCTTTTTCAAATATTTATTTCCTCGCTGGTTATGCGATTGAAACCTGTCAATGCAATTATTTCAGGAATTATGGTGGTTTCCATTGGGATTGGGATTGCTTTTGGAACCGACAATGGTTTTTATGTAATCCTTGGTATTTTTATCTTTTCCATTGGAGAGATGGCCAGCTCACCAAAGTTTACGGAATACATCGGCCGGATTGCCCCCAAAAACAAAGAAGGACTTTACATGGGAACTTCCTTTTTGCCGGTAGCTGTCGGGAATTACCTCGCTGGTATTTTATCGGGCCCTGTTTATCAGTCCATGTCCGATAAAGTAAGTCTGCTCGAACACGAAGTAGCCAAACGAGGGTTACACATTCCGGCTATCAGCGAAAAGTTTACCCAGGATAATTATTTTAAACGTGCAGCAGAATTGATGCATACTAATCAGCAGGGGTTGACCCAAATGCTTTGGAATACTTATCATCCTTATCGCATCTGGATACTGTTCAGTGCCATTGGTATCGTTACCATTTTTGCCTTGGTCTTGTATAATATTTTTGTCCTTGGCAGGGTGAAAAAAGCAAATGTTTAACAGGACAGCTCAGTCATCCGTATAATTATTTTTCCAGGTAGAATCTGATTCTTTCCAATAAGCATCCCTGTCATCATCTTCCTCTTCTTGCTCTTCTTCCAGTTCCCAGGAATATTTTTTACGTTGCGGACCTGACTTGCGGTAATAAAAAGCCATTACCAAACCTGAGAACAAACCTCCCAGATGAGATTCCCATGAAATATGCTCTTTTGGAAAAAATCCCGGAATAGCACCCCAGATCAGGCTGCCGTACAGAAAAACGACCACCAGTGCCAGCGCTGCCAGTCCGTTATTTTTCCTAATGAGCCCGCTGAAAAACAAAAAAGAAGCCATACCGTATATGATTCCGCTGGCGCCAATATGCCAGGCATCACGACCGCCAAACCAAACAAAGATACCGGTCATAATCCAGATAAATGCTAAAACCTTCAGAGCGAGCTGGCGGTAAAAATAGAAAAGTGCTACCCCCAATACCAGAAATGGAATAGTATTGGCGGCAATATGTTTGTAACTGGCATGGATAAAAGGAGCGAGGATAATTCCGGGCAGGCCGTTGGCATGTAGCGGATGAACGCCCAGGAAAGCCAGGTCAATGCCAAAAGCAGATTCCACAAACCGGATGAACCACATGAGTATCAGCAGTACAACGGGAATGGTGGAAGCGGCAATTAATTTGTTTTTTTCCTGGGTCAAAATCTTTTGTTTTGAAAGCTATGTGTCCTGTTTTTGTTTAAAAATATTTTTCAAAAAGCATGATAACCATAGCAAATATACAAAGGTAAAAGTAGTAAAATCCTGTTTTACTTAACCCGCGAAATTTTTTCTATTCCCTTAATCTGTTTCAGCTTGTGAATGAGCTGGTCGAGGTGGTCGTGGTTGTGGATCATCAGGCTCACACGGCCTTCAAATTTTCTGCCTTTGGTGGAGAAATGGATGGAACGCATGTTCACACGAAGGTCTCCGGTGATGGCCTTGGTGATAGTTTCAACAATGCCCAGCTCATCATTGCCGTTTATCTTCAAATTGACACGGTAATAGGGTTTTTCTTCAGAACTGCTCCATTTCACATCAATCACACGGTAGGGATAACGTTCGGACAACCGTTTGGCATTGGGGCAGTTGCGTCGATGAATAGAAATTCCCCCGAGCGTGGTAATGAAACCAAATACATCATCGCCGGGAATGGGATTGCAGCACTTGGCAAAACGGTAATTGATGTTTTTGACATGGTCGCCAATATAAAGTACATCTCCCTGTTTCTCTTCCGTTTTTGGAAGTGCTGCGGGTATTTGTTTTTCCTCCTGGCCCGGTTCGTCATGTTCTTCGCTCAGATAATCGTTCAGGACCGTTTTGACGAGTGCCAGGTCAATTTTTTCGGTAGCAAGCAGATAGTACAGGTCAATGGCAGAGTCCAGTTTGAAATACTTCACCAGAACGTTGATCAGGTCTTCGCTGCTTTTTAGTTTCCAGTTTTTAAATTTTCGGAGCAACAGCTCTTTTCCGGCCTCAGCATCTTTGTATTTTTCTTCTTTCAGTTGCCTTTTGATGTGGTTGCGCGCTTTGGCAGTTCTTACAAAACCGATCCAGTCGGGTTTGGGTTTTTGGTTTTTTGAGGTAATAATTTCTACTTTATCGCCATTTTGCAACACATAACGGATGGGAACCAGTTTGTTGTTGACACGTGCCCCGCTGCATTGATTACCGACATTGGTATGGATATCGTAAGCAAAATCAAGGATGGTAGCGCCGGCAGGCAGTCTTTTCAGGTCACTTTTGGGTGTAAAAATGAAAACATACTCTTTGGCGTTTTTGGGTTTGTATGCATATTCTGAACCAATGGCTTCGGGATGTTCCAGGACATCGCGCACCTGCAGGAGCCAGTCATCTACCTCTTTCGATTTCATGAGGCCTTTGTATACCCAATGGGCAGCCTGCCCCTTTTCGGCTATTTCGTCCATGCGGACGGTCCTGATCTGTACTTCCACCCATTTTTTGTTGGGACCCATAACGGTAGTGTGCAACGACTCGTATCCCGAAGCTTTCGGGGTAGATATCCAGTCGCGCAACCGTTTAGGATTGGGTTGATAAATGTTGGTCACGATGGAATAAACCATCCAGCAGTCTTCTTTTTCTTTTTTGGGCGTTTTGCTGTTGATGATTATTCGGACGGCAAAAATGTCATAAACCTGTTCAAAATCTACATTCTGACGCTTCATTTTTGCCCAGATAGAAGCTACGGATTTCGTCCGCCATTTTATTTCGAAGTCAAAACCGGCCGCGATAAGTTCTTTTTCTATTGGATCGATGAAGTCTTTGATGTAAACTTCCCTTTTGCTTTTGGTAGCCTGGATTTTGTTTGTTATGGTTTTAAAAATGGCCGGATGTTCAAAACGCATCAGGTCATTTTCCATTTCACTTTTAATGTTGTATAATCCCAGTCGGTGGGCTATGGGAATGTAAATGTATTTTATTTCGTTAAAGAATTTTGTTTTTTGTTTTTTTGTCAGTAATTCGGGACTTCTGACATCATGCAGGCGGTGTGCCATACGGATAAGAATGACCCGTATGTCGTTGACCAGCGACAGGAACATGTTGCGGAAAGCATCGGACTGGAATGATACCCGTTCGGTTTGTAATGCAGATACTTCCTTAAAACCTTCTATAATTTCCAGAACGTCCCGGCCAAAAGTTTTCTCTATTTTTTTTCTGACTTCTGGCTGGTCCGGATCGAGGCTGTGGAGTAAGGCACATACTGCTGATGTAGGTCCCAGGTTTATCTCTTTCATGGCAATTTTTGCCACGTCCAAATGATGCAGGATAAACGGGGAACCGTTGGGCATGATCCGGCCCTCATAGGCTTCATACGCTATGTCAAAAGCTTTTTGTATCAAACGGCGCGATTCGCCATTGGATTTTTCATCGATGAGATCAAGGAGTTCTTCCAGTTTTTCGCGTACTAATTTATCCTGATTTGTCATGTGTGCTTTTCGTTATCCTGTTTTCGGGAACTTGTCTGTTCCCGATAGGGAAATGGTTGCCATCGAAAAAGGCATGGATGCATTTGTTGTTTATTGAATTTCTACAGTTAATTTCCTTAATATCATTTCATTGTAGTAATACTTCAGGTCTTCTAAGGTCCCTTTTTTTACGATACATTTTCCTTTGAAATGAGCAATAAGTGCACAATTTTCGGCTTGGAACGGATCATGGCCACAGACTTCCATCAGTGTCTTAATGACAAACTCAAAGGTATTCACATTGTCATTAAAAAGAACCAGTTTTTTGCTGGATCCAAGGTTGGTTTCAACGCTTGTATCCTGCAATTTTTTCTGTTTTGTCGTCATGGCTTCTTTCAAATGATATTTGTACAAATGTAATGAAAAATAAATTAATTTGTCAAAAATCTGTGCTAAAGTTTGTTAATTGTCAAAGGATGACTTTCGTTGGAAGAGTTAAAAAACTTTCGGGAAAAGGCTGTGGTGCCTTTTACTCGTAACGAAGGGCCCTGGCAGGTTGGATACGCATTATGTAAAATGAGGGAATAATAAGTATGAGCAGGCAAAGTACAAAAGTGCCGGCATTGAGCAACAGAAAATGGAAAAGGGAAAGTTTGACGGGAACATACGAAACATAATAACTGGCCGGGTTAAGGTGAAAGAGGTGAAAGTGAAGCTGGATATAGTAGAAAAGCAGACCGAGGAAATTGCCCAATAGCATGCCAATCCCAATGATATAAGCAGCTTTGTAAAGAAATATCTTTTGAATAATTCGGTTGCCTGCGCCAAGGGTTTTTAGTATGCCTACCATCGATGTGCGTTCTATGATCAAAATAAACAGGGTTGAAATCATGGTAACACCGGCCACCAGTATCAAGAGTACCAGTATAACGACTACATTGGTATTGAGCAGGTTAAGCCAGTTGAAAATTTCGGGATAGTTGTCATAAATCGTATTGATGTTCAGGTTGTAAGGGATGCTGTTGTAAATATTCCGGGCAATGGATTTCAGCTTTTTGAAATCACGGACCTCTAATTCCACACTGCCCACCTGGTCAGGTTTCCATCCGTTGAGTTGCTGAATTTGCCGGAGGTCGCCAATGAGAAACCGGTTGTCAAATTCTTCTATGCCGGTGTTGTAAATGCCGCTGATGATCAGTTTTCGGCCGAGTGCTGCTGTGGCGTCTTTTCCGATAAACCAAATGCGTACAGCATCCCCGGGTTGAAGGCGAAGCCGGGAGGCAAGCTTTTTGGATATGAGGATTTGCCGGCTGGCACGGGGTGTTTTCAGGTCGGGCAAATGCCCTGCTGTCAGGTTCTGTTTCAGAAAATGCCAGTCATAATTTGCCCCTACGCCCTTGAGGATAATACCCTGGATCTGGTCGCTGGTTTTTAGTACGCCTCCTTTTTGGGCTGTATATTGGATATGGGTGATCTCAGGATTGTGCCGTAGTTCTTTCAGAAATTTTGTTCCTACTGTTAAAGGACTTTCTTCCAGCGATTCATTACGGGTGAAAGCCACTACCTGTAAGGGGGCGGAAAATCCTACTACTTTGTTGCTTATGGATTGTTTGAAACCAATGACAATGGCCACTGAGGCAATCATAAGTGCCAGACCCAGCGCAATACTGATAATAGCAATACGAATGACAGGGCGCGCATGGGTTTCGGTGCGACCGGGTGCAATGTGCCTGGCAATGAAGTAAGCGACGTTCAAAACATAAATTTTTACAAAATTATC
The DNA here is from genome assembly GCA_027018745.1 of Bacteroidales bacterium. Taxonomy (GTDB): domain Bacteria; phylum Bacteroidota; class Bacteroidia; order Bacteroidales; family F082; genus Sulfidibacterium. The sequence goes on from JALUYM010000193.1 coordinate 8,504, forward strand.
ATTTCCTGCTTTACCACCGCAGACTTTTATATATTTGTGAAGTTTAAACTTATTTCCATGAAACGGATTGCCATCTTTTTTGTTTTGTTGCTTTTTGCCGGAAGTATTTCTTTTGCACAAAAGCGACTACCCGTGCTGACCGACTATCATCAAATTGTTACCGGTGACGAACAGACAAATGTTTACTTCCCCCTATTACGGGGGAAACGAGTAGCTGTGGTAGCAAACCAGAGCTCAATAATTGGAAAAACCCAGTTGGTCGACTCGCTTTTGTCGGCAGGCATTCATGTGGTGAAGATTTTCAGTCCCGAGCATGGTTTCCGCGGCAACAAAAGCGCCGGAGCACACATCAACAACGGGATAGATGCACAAACCGGCCTGCCCATTGTTTCGTTGTACGGTAAACATCGCAAACCCACACCGGAAGACCTGAAAGGTGTGGATGTGGTTTTGTTCGACCTGCAGGATGTGGGAACACGGTTTTATACCTATATTTCTACCATGTCGTTGATGATGGAAGCCTGTGCGGAACAACATATCCCCATGATCGTTCTGGACCGTCCCAACCCCAACGGATTTTATGTGGATGGCCCTGTGTTGAAACCGGAATTCAAATCGTTTGTGGGCATGCACCCGGTTCCGGTGGTGTACGGCATGACCATTGGTGAATATGCCCGTATGGTGAACGGTGAACACTGGCTGAAAAACGGGGTGCAATGCAACCTGACAGTAATCCCCATGAAAAAATACCGGCGGAACATGATTGTGAAGCTTCCTGTAAAACCCTCGCCCAACCTGCCCGACTGGCAAGCTGTTTATTTGTATCCGTCGCTTTGTTTCCTGGAAGGAACAGTGGTGAGCGTGGGCCGCGGTACCGATAAACCGTTTCAGATATACGGGTATCCTGGCATGAAAGGCAATTATGTTTTTACACCAAGGAGTATTCCGGGCGCCAGCCTGCATCCCAAATTTCAGGGCAAGACCTGCCGGGGGAAAGACCTGACTGCTTATGCGGATAACTATCGTCACCATCCACAACGGATTCAATTAAAATGGCTTTTGAATGCTTATCATCAATTAAAGGCCATGCATGTACATCCTTTCTTCAGAAAGTCTTTCGACCTGCTGGCCGGTACCGACAGCTTGCGCCTGCAAATAGAAAAAGGATATACGGCAAAACAAATCCGTCAGAGTTGGCAACAGGATTTGAAGAAATTTAAAAAAATAAGAGCGAAATATTTGCTGTATAAATAAAAAGATTGTTTTCGACAGGAAACAATTGTTCTTTTTACAAAAGTACCGTTCGCAATAAGAATCTGTTTGCTATTTTTTTATCAACCCGTACAACATTTCAATTTCCTGCGGCCAAAGGTTGGTATCGGGGGTTTCAAGAATCAGCGGCATATTGTCAAAGCGGGGATCGTTCATGATGCGGCGGAAAGTTTGTAACCCGATAAATCCCTTGCCGATGTTGTCGTGCCGGTCAACGCGCGAAGCCAGCTCCTTTTTGGAATCGTTCAGGTGCATGCCTTTTAAATACTGAAAGCCGACAATAGCATTGAAGTCGGCAAAAGTTTTTAAATAACCTGCATCTGTTTTAATGTCGTAGCCCGAAGTGTACGCATGGCAGGTGTCGATGCAAACACCTACACGGCTTTTGTCTTCTACCCTGTCAATAATGTAAGCCAATTGTTCAAAACGAAAACCCAGGTTTGTTCCCTGTCCTGCCGTATTCTCAATAACAGCGGTAACTCCGATTGTTTTCTCTAATGCTCTGTTGATGGATTCGGCAATGGTATTTAGACAAGCATCTTCCGTTGTTTTCTTCAGGTGTGAGCCCGGATGAAAATTAAGGCGATCAAGTCCGAGTTGTTCGCAACGGTGCATTTCATCCAGAAAAGCGGCACGTGATTTTTCCAGTGCTTCTTTTTCGGGATGTCCCAGGTTTATGAGGTAACTGTCGTGCGGCAGGATCTGATGAGGTTCATATCCGTATTTCTCGCAGTTTTCCCGAAAGAGGGCGATGCTCTTTCCGCTCAGCGGTTTCGAAAACCACTGTCTCTGGTTTTTGGTAAAAAGGGCAAAAGCTTTTGCCCCAATGGCATGGGCATTGACCGGAGCGTTTTCCACACCTCCGGAAGCACTGACGTGGGCACCTACATATTTCATGGCTTTGTTTTTTAGTTCGTTCTTCCCGGATATACTTTCAAGGCTTCCGCCAGTACTTTCACGGAGCTTTTCAGGTCTTTCACTTTCAGCACATAGCTGATGCGGACTTCATCTTTTCCCTTGCCGGGCGTGGAATAAAATCCGGAGGCCGGTGCCAGCATAACCGTTTGGTTCTCATATTCAAAATCCTCGAGCAGCCAGCGGCAAAACCGGTCCGAGTCGTCGATGGGCAGCCGGGCCACCACATAAAATGCACCGGCAGGATTGGGACAAAAAGCACCTTCGATCCCGTTAATGCCTTCCACCACGGCATTGCGCCGGGCAATGTATTCCTGTACGACCGCGTCAAAATATTCATCGGGGGTATCCACGGCGGCTTCGGCAGCAACTTGTCCGAAAGTGGGCGGACTGAGGCGTGCCTGGGCAAACTTTAACGCAGTGGAAACCACCTCTTTGTTGCGGGATATCATCCAACCGATACGCACGCCGCATGCACTGTATCGTTTTGAAACGGAATCGATTAAAATGACATTGTTGTCAATGCCATCGAGGTACATGGCTGAATAATGGATTTTACCATCATAAACAAACTCGCGGTACACTTCGTCGGCAATGAGGTACAGGTCGTACTTTTTTACCAGGTCGCGAAGCGTTTCCATTTCCTCTTTCGAGTAAAGGTATCCGGTGGGGTTGTTGGGATTACACACCAGGATAGCTTTTGTTTTAGGGGTGATGGCTTTTTCAAAATTTTCCATGGGCGGCAGCGCAAAACCACTTTCAATATCTGAAACAATAGGGGTTACGTTGATCCCGGCATTGGTGGCAAAACCATTGTAGTTGGCATAAAAAGGCTCGGGAATAATTACTTCATCGTCGGGGTCCATGATGCTTTGAAAAGCAAAAAGTAATGCTTCGGATGCCCCGGCACCTATGATGATCTGGTCGGGCGAAACATCAATGTTCACCGTTTTGTAATAATCGGTAAGCCGTTTCCTCAGCGAAGGCATGCCCGCCGAATGACTGTATTCGATTACTTTGTGGTCGTAATTCCTGACGGCGTTCAGGGCGACTTCCGGTGTTTCGATGTCGGGCTGGCCTATGTTTAAATGATATACCTTCCGGCCCTTCTTTTTGGCTTCTTCGGCAAACGGGACCAGTTTCCTAATGGGGGATTCGGGCATCTTTTGCCCTTTGAATGAAATCTTTGGCATGATATTGTTTTTATTTATTTCTTGATGGGAGATACTTCTTTATCGGTTTGTTTCACCGGTAACATGGGCTTTGGGCGGGGAATGACCTCGCCGTGAATATGTAAAACCACGGGGTGGGCTGCGTTTGAATAAACAGTGACCGTTTTGTTAAACCTGCCTATGATATAAGTATTGTATGTAACTTTAATGGATCCGGAATCACCAGGAAGAATGGGTGCTTTTGGCCATGTGGGCACAGTGCATCCGCAGGAAGATTGTAGCCTGGACAACAACAAAGGCTCTTTGCCGGTATTTACAAATTTAAAAATATGCGATCCATCTGACCGGTAAAAAATCTTACCGAAGTTGTACTCTGTTTTGTTGAATTTTAAAATTGCACGGCTGGCATTTTGAGTTCTTTTTTGTGCCAGAACGGGCCATGTTATAAAAGCCAATAATATTATAATTCCTGTTTTTCTAACCATGGGATAAGCTGTTTTATACAGTACAAAATTAGCAATAAAAACTTTTCTTTTTCGCTGGTTTTTTATGAGATTGCTCTTTTTTTTACTGCCAGTATTTAAAAGGATGTTTTTTCAGCATGGAATTGTAATACCGTTTGTCATTGGTAACTTCTTTTCCCAACCAGTCAGGTTTTTCAAAAGGGAAATCTTCGCTGGGGAGTTCAATCTCTGCGACGACAAGTCCCTGGTTTTCCCCATGAAATTCATCCACTTCAAAAAACAGTCTCCGGTTCACCGGAACAATCTGCCGGGTTTTGTCTATAATGCCTGGTTCACAGAGCTTGAGCAATTCTTCTGCTTCTTTTTTGGGAATTTCCCTTTCCCACTCATAACGGCTGGTCCCGTTTTTGTTCATCTGCCCTTTTATGGTAAGAAATCCTTTTTCGTTTTTGATGCGGATTCTTACGGTTCTTTCCGGTATAGAGGATAAATATCCCTGTACAATATGAAATTCTTTGACAACAAATGGTTTATAATTTCCTTTCACCAAAAATTTTCGTTCAATCTCCTGTGGCATAATTTTAAGTTTTTGCAAAAATAATTTAATCGGGTGACAATGGAGGAAAACTTCCAAAGCAAAAGGCTGGCGTAACTGAATGAATTTTAAAAAATATTTGCAAAATCATTTAATTTTTTAATTTTGCAGCCTCAAAACGGCGAGGTAGCTCAGCAGGTTAGAGCGTCGGATTCATAACCCGGAGGTCCCGAGTTCAATTCTCGGCCTCGCTACTTCTTAAGCCTCTTAGCATATTGTTGCTAAGGGGCTTATTATTTTACCGGGTACAAATGGATATAAAAAGTATTCAAATAAGGATAAAAAAGTCTTTTTCCCTGCAGGAAGTCATTGCCATGTCTTTTTCTTTATTTTTGAATTTTTCATAAAAACTATGGCGAGAAAAAATATTGTGCTCATTTTAAGCCTTTTACTATTGAGCATTTCTATCAGGGGGGTTGCGCAGACAAGAAAGATATATCCTTTTATGCCAAAAGAAGATTTACGGTTTCAGGTTTTTTAC
>JALUYM010000194.1 GCA_027018745.1 Bacteroidales bacterium
TACTTTGCCCAGGAGAATTCTTAAGAATACCTGCTTACATTCAATATCCGTAAGTATTATTGGCAGTAACTTAGCTTTTCTTTATAAAGAAATGCAGAATTTTGATCCCATGTCAAGTTACAGTACAAGTAATTTTGCCCAGGGTATGTTATACTTTACACCTCCTACAACACGGAGTATCGGATTTGCTGTCAATGTTAAATTTTAACTGAAAAAGGGAAAAAAATGAAAACATTATTGAAATATAAATTTATCCTTCCCCTGTTTATCATAATTTTAGGGGTTTCTTCGTGCACAAAGGATTTTACTAAAATCAATACCAATCCTAATGCCGTCTTACCTAGTGAGGCAAGTGCAAAATACTTTATCACCAATGTGGAATATCCACTTTACGCACCCAGTCGATATGCGTACTGGCGCGGCGTTTTAATTCATGCTGACCGGTATGCCGGATACTTTGACTTTGGGTTCGACCATTGCTGGTGGAGCGATGAGCTGGGTTATAAATACAGTTCCAGTTACACCGATGCCACCTGGGGATGGTTGGCAGATTATTTTGGAGGAATCAACAACTTCCTGAAAATGACCGCACCCGGGGGTGTTTTTGAAAACGGGAAAATGCATGCTGTGGGTCAAATACTCGAAGCGCTTTATTACCAAAAGTTTACTGATGTTTTTGGTGAAGTCCCCTTTTCCGAAGCAGGTAAACCGGGTGTCGTTCAACCTAAGTTTGACACCCAAAACACAATTTATCAGGGACTGATTAAAATTTTAAATGAAGCGATCGATACCATTGGCAACAATGTCAGCACCGGTAACGGAGTGAACGACCTTGGTAAAAACGATATCATTTATAATGGTAACCTTCAGAAATGGAAAAAACTGGCCAATACGCTCAAATTACGCATTGCTATGCGGGCTTATGGCGCCCCGGGGGCCAATTGGGTCAGCAATGTTGTAAAGTCAGCTATGGCAACCCATGATTTTCTGGGTATCGGTGATGATGCATTAATTCCAAAAGACAATGTTATTACAACATGGACCAGTGCATGCTATGGCGACATATTTTACGGTTTTGGCGGAACAGGTTCGAAATGGACCGTTAGCAGCGTCATGATCAACTATCTTGTCAATAACAATGACCCGAGACTTCCGTATTATGCCCAACCGGCCCCGGGTGGAACTTATACACTTACCCGGCCTAACCAGACAAGTAATCCGGAAGGCTATACTAATTTCCCGGTACGTATTGCTTTTATCGATTCGGTTTTGCAAAAAGCAACAGGCGGAGATATGACATTTAAAAATAATGGTGACAATGTGGTTATATCCATTCCTCAAAATAAATACTATATTGGTCAGCCACCACGTTTTAACAGTTTTATAAAGCCATTTGTTGTTTACCAGTTCTTTTCCATCCCCGGTAAAAAAATTATCCAGAAAAAGAACCAGGGATTGCCCATCTTTCCAGAAATTGTTATGGGCGCTGCCGAGTCTTATTTCCTCCAGGCTGAAGCTGTCGTACGCGGACTGGCTTCCGGTGATGCACAGAATTTGTTTCAAGAGGGAATTACCGCTTCTATGAAACTTTGGGGCATCAGTGACGCTTCCATTGCAAATTACCTTGCCAGTGCCCCGTTGGCACAACTTACAGGAACAGTAGACCAGCAACTTGAAAAAATTGCCATTCAACGATGGATAGCTTCCTATCCTGAAGGCTTTGAAGGATGGTCTGTTGTCCGTAAATCAGGATACCCAAAAGTCCTGGCCAACGGTGTACACAATCCGATTATTTATGGTTTGGGAGATGATAACGGAGCATATCCCCAACGTTTAAGATATGGAGACCAGGCCTATAACACCAACGGGACCAATCTGCAACAGGCTATCAGCCGTCAGGGACCCGATTTACAGGGAACCAAATTGTGGTGGGCCAAATAATTTATTGAAAATTGAAACAGGTAATGTTATACGATTACCTGTTTCAATTTCTGTTTAATTCTGTAGTTTTTTCAAAAGGTGTTCTGTTTTAATATATACGTCTCATAAAACCAAGATATAAAAACAGGGCACCTTGCTTTATAATAAATTGATTTTTTCAAATAATAAATTCGAATATATAACATAATCATATAATGAACACGGAAACATTCTCAACAGTTGAAACCCGGCTTTTTTCAAAACAGCAAATTACCCCTAAGCATGCAAGAATACCTTACCTCGTAGTGGACAACTTTCCACATCTCGGTATGATAACCGCTTTGCGCTTTTTGGAATGGGTACAGGAAAACCCTGAAGGGGTCATCAGTCTTCCTACAGGAAAAACCCCGGAATACTTCATTAAATGGACAGATTTCCTGCTGGAAAAC
>JALUYM010000195.1 GCA_027018745.1 Bacteroidales bacterium
AAAAAGAGAGGTAAGCAGGACGCTTACCTCTCAAAAACCAACAATTATGAAAACCCTTTAAACAAAGCAAAAAAATTATGAAAATTTACCCTTGCTATTGTTCGATGCAAATATACAACGATTTTTTGTTTTGTCAAGAAAAAAAATAAAAAAATCTTGTTAATATTTGTTAAAGGTTCTGTTTCAATCAAATGAAGGTTTAATTTTGCGCTATGAAGAAACGGCTTACGGTAATTATTGTCATTCTGGTCTCCTTGTCGAGCATCGGGCTGCTCTCCATTCAGGCCTATTGGATAAAAAATGCCGTTCAGGTACGCCAGGCCGTTTTTAACCGGGATGTAAACATGGCCATGCGACGGGTGGTATTTGCCATTGACAAGTTGCGTTACCAGGAGTACTACCTCAATTCAAAAGCATTTTACCAGAAAAACATGAGCGCTTTTGCAGTGTTCGATTCCCTGAACAGGGATTTGATTTCACAGTCGCTTTCCCTCTCCAGTCCTGATGATTTAGACCGGCTGCTGGAAAAAAGGTTGTTGTTGAGCAACCGGTATCATCAGCTTTTTTCAAAATTCAGGCAGCCTGACGATGTTCGTTTCTTTACCAGGCATAAAAACCTGATTGACTCCCTTATCCGGAATGCCCTTCTGGAAAAAAACATAAAAACGAAATTTGAATTCGGTATTTACAAGCCGATATCCAATGCCATGATCCTGCAGAAAACCGGAAAATACCCGGGTGAGTTGCTTACCAAAAGTTTTGTTTACAACCTCTCCCCACTGAACGATGATGTTCAGTTTCCGTTAAAACTGCTCATTTATTTTCCTGAGGAACACCTGTTTATCCTGAAAAAATTGTATAAGCTTTTATTTGTTTCCATAGGGCTCTTTTTTATTATCATTGGCTCCCTGTCGTTCAGCCTGGTGGTCATCAACCGGCAAAAAAGGTTGTCGGAAATGAAAAATGACCTTATCAACAACATGACCCACGAGTTTAAGACACCCATATCCACCATATCGCTGGTATGCGAGGCCCTGCGCGATAAAGATGTGCAAAAGTCGGATGAACTGTACAACAATTACATCAGCGTCATTGATGAAGAAAACAAGCGCCTGCGTACCATGGCCGAGCACATTTTGCGCTCGGCTTCCATTGAAAGCGGGCGGTTGAAGCTCCACAAAGAAGTTGTGGATTTGCATGAAATACTTCAGGCGGCAGCCAATGCCAAACAAATCAATGCAGAGAGCAAAGGGGGCAGTATTTCGCTGGAACTGACAGCCCAAAACAGCATGATATTTGCAGACCGGATACACATGACCAACGTTTTTGTCAACATGCTCGACAACGCCATTAAATACAACCTGAACGCCCCGGTCATTAAAATCAGTACCAGGAACCTGAAAGAGGGCATCCTGGTGGATATGGCCGACAACGGCATTGGAATAAGCAAAGCCAACCAAAGTAAAATTTTCGATAAACTTTACCGGGTCCACACAGGCAATGTCCATAATTTCAAAGGTTTTGGGCTGGGCTTAAGTTATGTGAAAGCCATTATCGAACAACATAAAGGAAAAATCACGGTAGATTCGGAACTGGAAAAAGGTTCCGTATTCCATATATATTTACCTAACGAAAAGAATTTGAGTCATGGAAAAGAAAATTAATATTTTACTGGCTGAAGATGATAAAAACCTCGGCAGTATTTTAAAATCGTATTTACAGGCCAAAGGGTACCAGGCAACCCTTTGCGAGAACGGTAAAATTGCATTGGATGCCTTTAAAAAAGGGGATTTTGATTTTGCCATTCTGGATGTCATGATGCCCGTGATGGATGGCTTTACCCTGGCCAAAGAGATCAGGAAAATTGACAAAAAAACCCCCCTTTTGTTCCTGACGGCCAAAACCATGCAGGAAGACAAAATTCAGGGCTTTGAACTGGGGGCCGACGATTACCTGACCAAACCCTTCAGCATGGAAGAACTGTTGTTAAGGATACAGGCCATTATCCGCCGTACCAGACAGGCTTCCCAAAAGCATGTCAATGCCATATACAAGTTCGGTAAATATACTTTCGATTATGACCGGCAGGTTTTAAAAATGGGGAAAACAGAAAACAAACTGACTTCAAAAGAAACCGAATTGCTCAGGTTGCTGTGCGAAAACCTGAACGAGGTGCTTGACCGTTCGGTGGCCCTGAACAAAATATGGCAGGATGACAGCTATTTTAATGCCCGGTCGATGGATGTCTACATTACCAAGTTAAGAAAATTCCTGAAAGAAGACCCCAAAGTGGAACTGATCAACGTCCATGGCGTTGGGTTCAAGCTGATTGCACCGGAAAAATAACGTCAAACATTAAT
>JALUYM010000196.1 GCA_027018745.1 Bacteroidales bacterium
GTAACCATAATTCAAAAGATAGGCAGCCGGCCGTTTCACAAACGAAGCCAGTTGCTGTTCTAACTGTTCGTGGTATTTTGTATGCCCCGACATCATACGGGCGCCCATGGGATAAGCAAGTCCCCATTCCCTGGCAGCTTCTGCATCGGCTTTCCTGACTTCGGGATGATTGGCCAGCCCCAGGTAATTGTTCAGGCTCCAAACCAGCCTTTCCTTACCCATAAACATCATTCTATTGGAAATCTCGCCTTCCAGTTTCGGGAACATATAATAGCCTTCCGACTGTTTTGCATACATACCGAGAGGCCCCATGTTTACTTCACATTTATCAAAAACGTCCATTTGTTTTGCTTTTTTAAATAAAAAGCAAAAGTATGTATTTTAAACGAGGATACAAAAGCAGTCAAAACTAAAAACTATTAAATTTATACGATATCCCACGAATTTTCGTTTTGTACTTTAATAAATTGTTATAATTTTGCCGCATGCTAAAAAAGGCTTATATAGTTTTGTTAATTACTGGTTTTATTGTAGTTAACAGTGGATGTAATAATTATTCGAAGATTTTAAAGGGACCTGATAATACCCTGAAATACCAAACAGGTATCGACCTTTACAACAGTGGCCATTTTAAAAAGGCATTGCAGTTTTTTGATTTACTGCGTACTTTTTATCAGGGTACAAAAAAGGGAGAGAAGCTAACTTACTATACTGCAAACTGTTATTTTCAAATGAAAGAGTATCAACTGGCCAGTTATTACTTTCATCAATACCAGCAAATGTATCCCAAAGGAAAACATGCAGAAGAATCGGCATACCTGCAGGCATACTGTACTTACCTCACTTCTCCCCGACCCGAACTGGACCAAACCAATACTTATAAAGCATTACAGGAACTTCAGTCTTTTATCAACCGTTATCCTGACAGCCCCAAAGTACCCAGGGCTACACAACTCATGGACAATCTGCACAGGAAACTGGAGATAAAAGATTTTAAGATTGCTTATCTGTACTATCGCATGGAAAGTTATGAGGCAGCCATTACTTCCTTTAAAAATCTGCTAAACGATTATCCCAACAGCAAAAGCAAGGAACTTTACCTTTACTACATTGCCAAGTCATACTATTTGTATGCTGCCAACAGTATTCCCCAAAAACAAAAACAACGTTTTGAAAAAATGGTGGAAGCATATAACAACCTGTTGTATCTCTATCCGAAAAGTAAATATCTGCCAGAATTAAAACCACTGGCTGAAAAAGCAAAAGAATTTTTAAAATAAACAACCATGGACTACAAGAAAATTAAAACAGAAAGTACTGCCGTAACACGCCATAAAGAAAAATTTTATGAACAAACCGGCAACATTTACGAAACAGTGGTGGTGTTATCCAAACGCGCCAATCAAATTGCACAAGATCTAAAACAGGAACTGGACAAGAAAATATCTGAATTTGCTTCTTCAAACGATAATCTGGAAGAGGTTTTCGAAAACCGGGAACAAATCGAAATAGCAAAATACTATGAACGCCTTCCAAAGCCTACTCTGTTGGCTATCCATGAGTTTCTTAACAACGAAATTTACATAAGAAATCCACACAAAGAAAAAGCTACTGATTTTTAACTGTATCTTTGTTTCGAAATAGTTTAAGCCCCATGCTCAAAGGGAAAAAAATAATTGTAGGCATTACTGCAGGCATTGCTGCTTACAAAATCCCTTTGCTTGTCCGGTTATTTAAAAAAGAAGGCGCTGAAGTTCAAGTTATCATGACGCCTTTTGCCAAAGAATTTGTCACACCCTTAACACTTTCTGTCGTTTCAGGACGCCCGGTACTATCCGATTATTACGTCAAAGAAGATGGAAAATGGAACAGCCATGTCGACCTGGGACTATGGGCAGATGCCATGCTCATCGCCCCGCTTACAGCCAACTCCATGGCTAAAATGGCCGCCGGCATTGCCGATAATTTTTTACTTACAACCGTTTTAGCCACCCGGTGTCCCTTGTTTTTTGCCCCCTCCATGGATTTAGACATGTTTCAGCACCCTTCGGTCACTGCCAATATTAAAAAACTGCAATCGTTTGGTTATCATTATATTGAACCTGCAGAAGGAGAACTGGCCAGCGGACTAAAAGGGAAAGGCCGCATGAAAGAGCCTGAAGAACTTTTGAAAGTACTGATAAATTATTTTTCTGAAGAACAAACGTTTAAAGGCAAAAAAGTGATGGTTTCAGCAGGTCCCACCCACGAGCCTATCGATCCTGTACGTTTTATCGGAAACAACAGTTCCGGGAAAATGGGATGGAACATTGCCAAAGCTTTCGCAAAAAAAGGAGCTGCTGTGGAACTGATTCTGG
>JALUYM010000197.1 GCA_027018745.1 Bacteroidales bacterium
AACTTGTTGCAAAACCTGTTATAAGAAACAGGGTCAGTTTGTAAAAATCGGGCAGGGCAAAGGAAAACGGCACCCCGAGTTGATAAATTTTAAAAAAAGCATGCAGAAAATAGGTGTAGGGGATAAGCCGGGCCACCGTACTGCTGAAAGCAGTCATGGCAAAGACCGGAAACGTAAACCCGCTGAAAACAAAGGCCGGTGAGTTATACAGAAAGGCTGCATCCAGCGATAGTATCTCATCGGTAATGGTGGTTGACAGCATAAATCCCAGAAAAATATTGGTCAGAATGAAATAGATGAACAAAAGCAACAGCTGGCCTTCTTTTTGCCTGAAAGGTATGCCGAATATCCAAAATGTAATAACTATCAGCCCGGAAACGTAGATTCCCATGAAAAGGTAAGCCAGGCTTTTTCCCAGCAGCATATTGAAAATACTGCCGTTGGAAGTTTTAACAAGTTCATTAAAAGTGCCGTTGTTTATCTCCGAATTAAATGCACGCGTGGCAACAAAAAAGACAATCATTTGCAACAAAACTGTCAATAGCCCGGGGACGAGGTAATACAGATAGTTGTAATAAGGGTTAAACAAGGACCGGGTATGAACCCGTATGGGCATGACCAACATCCTGGCTTTTTGCGGTGTTACGCCGGAGGCCTTGAATCTTTTTAATAAAATGCCTGCGTTTATTGTTCCGATTATGGTATAAGCTTCGCGTTGAAGAATATTCCCGAAGATAATGTTTGAGCTGTTGGTAAATACTTGTATCGTAGTACTTTTTCCTCTGAGGATGTCTTTTTTGAATCCTTTTGGAATATGAAAGATGGCTTGTTCTTTGTGATGATAAAAATAGTTTTCGGGGTTGTTCAATGAAGAGAGATAATCCGTTATTTTCAGGGTAGGAGAGGCGTTGATATATTCTGAAATTTTTCCGGAAATATCACTGTGGTCCTGATCCCAGACAGCAACGGGGATTTCGCGTAAAGCACCTTTTTGGTAAATAAGGGCCAGCAACGGGAATACGATCAGCGGAATATAAAACAGGATTAGACGGGTAGAATGTCCCCTGACAATTCGGTTTGTTTCCCTGCCGGCTACTTTTATAAAAGCGGGAAGATTCATCAGTCTGAATTTATTTGTGAATTTCAATACTCATTCCTGGTCGTAAATCCTTTATGGAATGAACCGGTTTGAGGCGGATTTCGAAAGTTTTTAAGTCGAATTGTCCTTTGGCTTCGGTGGGTGTCCAGGTAGCAAAATCAGCCATGGGAGCAATATAACTAACTCTGAATTCGAAAGTTTTGCCACCCAGACCGGGAACTTTTCCTTTCAGGATGGTGCCTTTTTTAAATCGCGGCAACAAATTTTCACGAACATTCAACACGGCATAAATATCAGCGGGGACCATTATGGTCAGGATCGGATAACCCTGCGGAACCACTTCACCCGGTTCGGCAATTTTGTTGCTGATCACCCCGGAAACAGGGGCGTAAATGTTGAGCTGGTGATAAAATTCCATGGCTTCGTCAAATGCATTTTTAGCTATTTCGTAATTTCCTTCGGCAGCGGAAATGTCTTCTTTTCGTGCACCTTTCAAAGCCATGTCGTACAGGGCTTTGGCCGCTTTCATCTGGTCGCGGGCGGCATTGTATTTAAATTTCATTTCATCCATTTCCTGCTGCGAAACAATGGAATCGGCATACAAAGCCTGAAAACGCCTGTATGTTTTTTTGGATAGTTCAAACTGGCTGTGTGCTATGTTATACTTGTTTTCGGCTGCTTTGATTTGTCCTTTCCGGGCACCGGCTTTCGCTTTTTCAACCAGTGCGTTGGCGGCCATGACAGCCCCTTTCGCCTGACCCACTTTTGTTTCCATAATATTGGTCTCCAATTTTGCCAGCAACTGTCCTTTTTTCACCTTATCCCCAAGATGAACAAAAATAGTGTCTACTCTTCCCGGATCAAGCGAAGCTACATTAACAGTGGTGGTTTCAAACATTCCTGTAAAGGTTTGATCCTCCGAGGCATTGTGGTGGATCGTAAGGTAAAAAATGGCTATAATAATAACTACGATGGGAATGATAAGCGCTAAAATACTGTTGTTCTTTTTCATTTTTTTGGTTTTTAAATTTTATTGTTGATGAATTAATATGCTTGTCAGTTTTTGCAGGTTGCCTGTGGCAAGATAAAGGTTGCTGAGCGATACATAATAATCGTATAATGTTTTGTCGGCTTCTATTCTGACTTTTTCGTACATCAGGCGGGCATCAATTACATCGATCGATTTGGCCATGCCTTCATGAAAACGTTTTTCGGTAATGGCATAATTTCTTTTTGCCAACGCAATTGTGGGTTGC
>JALUYM010000198.1 GCA_027018745.1 Bacteroidales bacterium
TTCCTGTGGTCGTAACGGATGCCGGCTTCCAGAATAGTTTTGCCGAAATTGTGCCGCCCCATGCTGAAAACAGAGAAATCATTTAAGTTAGCGTTGGGAATAACATGCTGGGGCGCCTGGCCGTTCCGGTTAGATTGCGACATGCCCTGCAAGCCCAAAAAAGCTTTGGTGTTTTCGCCGAATTGATAATCTCCTTTAATACGGTAAGTAAATGTCTTCAGGTCCATGTCGACCAGCTCCTTGACCGGGGTAAGGAGGGAGCCCTGCAGCTTCCGGTGATTATTTTGATAGGAAAAGTTAGCATCCAGCCTGACATTTCCCAAAAAGATTTTGTTTTTGGAAATGATCAGCTGATCGGTCAAATCCTGGTACCATACATGGTTTTGTCGCCCCCGTTCGGTAACGAGTGCCAGTGCAGGCGGAACAGCCATACCAAGTTTCGATCGATTGTAATCGTAAAAAACCCGAAAACTGCCTATGTTTTTTATATATCCCATGTTTAATTTAGCACTGTGTGTATTAAACCGGGTATTGAAAGCCGTTTTACCGTTTCCCTGTATGTAGTCCATATTACTGTTTACCTGTGCCCCGGCACCCCAGACAAAGCCTTTTTGGTTTCCTTTTACCTCCACGCTGGAGAGTGTTCCCAGTGTGTTACTGAAAAATTTTGTGCTGGCTATGCCCTGAATAGTGCCTTCGCGTGCGGTGGGTTCGGCTACCAGGTTGATAACACCTCCCACGGCTCCCGAACCGTACATGAGAGAAGCAGGCCCCTTGATGATTTCAACTCGACCAATGCCCAGGCCATCAATCAAATATGGATGGTCTTCTGAGAATTGAAAGTTTGCCATGGGAATACCCTTATTCAATACCAGAACATTGCTTAAAGAGAGCCCGCGGATAACCGGGGTGCCAACCCCAGGTCCTTTTGAGATCATGCTTACCCCCGGGACACTCTCAATAGATGCCATGAACGTGGGTTGCGTGACACGGGTAATGTCTTTGGTTTCCAGGGTGCTTATTTTCACAGTGTTTTCGTGTTGGGTACCTGTGAAGTTGCCGGTAATGACTACTTCCTGTCCCTGAATGACCATGGGTTTCATTTTTATGTTTTGCGTGATTTTTTCTCCATGGAAATCAAATTTTTTCGTTTGGTCTTCGTAACCAACAAAAGAATAGGTTACAAAAAACTCACCGTTGGGAATATTCCTGATTTGATAATATCCTTTTGTGTTGCTAACTGTTCCCGTAGAAAGCTCATTGATAATAATATTGACTCCCGGTAAGGGTTGTCCGGATTTACTGTCAATAATTTTTCCCGAAAGAATGTTTTGTGACCATCCTGTTGTGCTTAGGAGCATAAAAATGAAACTCAGTAATAATGATTTCATTGATTAATAAGATTTGAACAATAAGAAAACCCTCTGAACTTTTCAGAGGGTTTCTGTTGCATTTGTTTATTTTTTTTGAGGAATTTTTTTCAGGACCTCCAGGATAAGTTTCCAAAATTTTTCCACAGAGGCAATTTCCAGTTTTTCATCCGGAGAATGTACCCCCCGGAGTGTGGGGCCGAAAGAAATCATGTCCATGCCCGGATATTTATCGCCGATCAGTCCGCATTCCAGTCCTGCATGAATGGCCAGTACTTTGGGTTCTGCGTTGAAAAGTTTTTTGTAAGTGCTTCTGGTCAGTTCCATAATTTCTGAATCAGGGTTAGGCGTCCAGCCGGGATAACCGTCCGATGTTTCGCTGCGGGCGCCGGCCAGGTTGAAAACGCTGACTACTTTGTTGGTAACATCATCTTTCTCCGATTCTACCGAGCTGCGCTGGCTGGTGGTGATGACAATCTCCTTTTCTTCAAATTTCACCGAAGCCAGATTGGTGGAAGTTTCCACAAAGTTCGGGATGTCCTGCGACATGGCAATAACGCCGTGGGGACAGGCATAAAGTGTGTTCACCAAAGTAGTAAAATTATTTTCACTGATCACCGTTTCCGGCAAGTCTGTTATTTCGGTCGAGAATTTCAGGTTGGGTTCGGTAGCATGAAATTCATTCTTGTAAATTTTTTCAAAGTTTTTGGCTTCGGAAATCACAGACTGTACTTTGCCTCGGGGAACGGTAACAATGGCGTAAGCTTCGCGGGCAATGGCGTTGCGCAGGTTACCACCATCAAAGACGGATAATTTCATATTATATTTGTCTTTAGTTGCCCAAAGGAAACGATTGAGTAACTGGTTGGCATTAGCGCGGCCTTTGTTGATGTCATCTCCCGAATGGCCTCCCTTGAGGCCGGAAACCATAATCTTCAGTGCTTCAGAGTTTTCCGGTACG
>JALUYM010000199.1 GCA_027018745.1 Bacteroidales bacterium
GGCATCTACGGTTTTGCTTTTTTGCAAAACAGTATACAAACCCTGGCCTACTACTCCGAAACCGTATAATCCAATGTTAAGTTTTTTCATTTTTAACGTTTATTTTTTAAGGGAAACCGGGTTCCCAAATGATTTGTTTATGTTATTTTTCCTCCAAAAGTTCCGGATAATCTTTGTCAGATTTTCAGATTCCAGCAGGAAACCGTCGTGGCCGAAATCGGAATGCAGCCATTGCAGTTCAGCTTTCGGGATGAATTTTGCCATGGTTTCCTGGTCTTCCCGTGGAAAAAGAATATCCGTATCAATTCCAATGACCAGCGTTTTTGCCTGTATGGTCGCCAGCGCTTTTCTCAGTCCGCCCCGGCTGCGCCCCGCGTGATGACTGTCAAAAGCCTGCGTAAGAATATAATATGATCGTGCATCGAAACGCCGGGCCAGTTTCTCTCCCTGATGTTGCTGATAGGTTATGGCTTTTAGTTTCCGGTAATCATCCTCCGGATGTATGGGTTGGGTTTTGTTATAAGTTTCATAATTGCGGTAGCTGAGCAAAGCCATGGCACGTGCTGCTTTCATTCCTTCTTTGCCCCCGTCAGGTGTTTTGTCGGAATAACTTTTGTCGGCGCGTATAGCCATACGTTGTGCCTCATTGAAGCCTGCTGTCCAGGAGGTTCCCCGGGCACTGCCGGCGATTATGATCAAATTTTGAATGATATCCGGTTCCATAATAGCCCATTCTATAGCTTGAAAACTGCCAATAGAACCTCCCGTAAGCACTTCTATTTTTTCTATTCCCAAGTGTTTGCGTAAAGCAATATGCGCCCGTACCATGTCGCGAATAGTAATGTTGGGAAACCGGTCGTAATAAACCGATCCCTTTTCATCTTTCGACAGCGGGCCGGTGGTGCCGTAGCACGATCCCAATACATTGGCACACACAATAAAATCCTTTTCGGGATCGAAACATTTGTCTTTTCCTGCCATACCATTCCACCAGTCGGTCACATCCGCGTTGGCCGTCAGCGCATGGCAAATCCAGACCACGTTGTCGGCAGCGGTATTTAACTTTCCGAATGTATGAAAAGCTATTTCAACGCGGGGAAGCTGTATGCCGCTTTCGAGCATAAAAGGTTCTTCCAGGATAAATTTCTGCAACATAGATCAAACGGATTTCAATGCCTGTTCAAAGTCATGAATAATGTCATGAATATTTTCGATACCCACCGAAACACGCAACAGGGAAGGCCCGATACCGGCACGCCGCAATTCCTCGTCGCTTAGCTGTTGATGGGTGGTTGTCGCCGGTTGGATGATCAGGGTGCGCGTATCGCCCACGTTGGCGAGGTGGCTTACCAGTTTCAGGTTTTCCACCAGGCGTGAAGCTCCTTTTTTCCCTCCTTTTAGTGAGAAGCTCAACACGGCGCCAAAACCATTTTTCAGGTATTTTTTGGCCATGGCGTGTTTGGCATCGGTGGGCAAACCGGGGTAGGAAACCGCTTCCACTTTGGGATGACTTTCCAGCCACTGCGCCAAAGCCAATGTGTTTTCTGCCGAACGCTGCACCCGTAGCGACAAAGTTTCGATTCCCTGAAGCAGTAAAAAAGCATTGAACGGACTGAGCGCCGGGCCGAAATCACGCAGTCCTTCCACGCGGGCACGCACTATGAAAGCAATGTTGCCCAAAGAACTGTTTTTTCCAAAAACATCTGAAAATACCAAACCGTGGTATCCTTCGGATGGTTCGGAGAACTGCGGGAATTTACCATTGCCCCAGTCGTAATTACCGCTGTCAACTATAATGCCACCCAGGCTGTTACCATGTCCGCCGATCCACTTGGTGGCCGATTCCACTACGATATGTGCACCGTGTTCAATGGGTTGGCAAAGGTATCCTCCCGCGCCAAAAGTGTTATCTACTACCAACGGCAGTTGATATTTCTCAGCCAGAGCTTCAAATTTCTCAAAATCAGGAACTTCAAAACTTGGGTTCCCGATAGTTTCCAGATAAAGTGCTTTGGTGTTTTCATCGATCAGTTTCTCAAAGTCTTTGGGTTGTAGACTGTCTGCAAAATGTACCCGGACACCCAGTCTTTTGAAAGTAACCTTGAACTGGTTATAACTTCCGCCATATAAAAACGGCGAAGAAACAAAATTGTCTCCCTGTTCCATTATGTTGTTCAAAGCAATGAACTGTGCCGAATGACCAGATGCAACAGCCAAAGCTGCAATCCCTCCTTCGAGGGCTGCCATCCGTTTTTCGAGCACCTCGGTGGTGGGATTTTGCAGGCGGGTATAAATGTTGCCAAATTCTTCCAGATTAAACAACCGGCCGGCATGGGCCATGTCTTTAAAAAGATAAGAGGTTGTTTGATAGATGGGAACAGCACGCGAAAGTGTTGTTTCGTCAGGGGTATGTCCTGCATGGACCTGAATTGTTTCGTAATGCATAATGTTTTGATTTTAGTTTTTATGAAAAATTTCTTTGTGTATGATCTGTGCGGCATGTTTGGCCAAATGGCGTTTTACCACAAAATAAACGGCTACTTCCGAAGCCCCCAGGACAATTTGTTGCACATTAATGCCTGCACGGGCCAAAGAAGAAAAAATGCGTCCGGCAATTCCTTCTTTTTGGTTAATACCCTGACCAACAGCGGCAATCCAGGCAATATCATCATCTATTTCGGTATCAAAATCCATGTTGCGATGCAGATTGTCTACTATCCTTTTTGCAATACGGGCATCGGAACGGGAAAAAACAAAATGAATGGCCGTTTGGGAAGTGACCACTGACCGGATGTTGAGCTGTGCTTTGTCAAAAGCATTTGTAACTTCTGCCAGAATACCCTTTTTGATACCCACACCGCTGCCTTTCAGTTTTAGCAATGCAATGTCATCACTCGCCGTAACACTTTTAATGATTTCTGCGCTTTTGGTGGTTTTGTTACTTATCAGAGTAGCCGGCTCCCGTTTTCCGGTTTTCAAATATTTTTCCGGGTTCAACAGACGTACTTTGATCTTTTTTGAAACCAACGGACGTATGGTACGAGGATGCAAAATGCGGGCTCCAAAATAGGAGAGTTCTGCAGCTTCTAAATAGCTCAAGCGGTCTATTTTTTTGACACCGGGAATATTCTTTGGATCTCCGCTCAGATAACCTGCCACATCTTTCCAGATGTCTAAATAATCAGCGTCGGTGCAATAAGCAAGGCAAGCTGCCGAATAATCCGAGCCGCCACGGCCCAAAAGGATCGTTTCTCCCTTTTCGCTGACAGCGTAAAACCCGGGAACGACGTATGTGGTTTGTGGCTGGAGTACCTGTTGAAGGTTCTGTGCCGATTTTTTGAGCAAAATACTTCCCTGAAAAAACCGACGGTTACTCAGCAACCCTATTTTTTCCGGTAATGCAAGCTGGCATTGTACGCCGTTTTCCGCAAGAACGGCCTGGATGACCCTGGCACTGAGCCGCTCGCCAAAACTGATGATCCGGTTGGCGGTAGGGGCTTCCTGTTTATGACCCGACTGTAATAATTTTTCCAATTCAATAATACAACCTGAAAGGTTTTGAAAATAAACTGCCCGTTTTTCCCCTTCCGGCACAAGTTGTAGCAGGGCTTCTTCATGCATTTTACGGAGGCCGTCCGGTAATCTGCCTGTAAGCTGACCATCATTAACAGCTTTTTCGAGACGGTCGGTTACTCCGTAAAAAGCAGAAACAACAAGAACAACCGGCTCGCGATAGGATTTTATGATTTTCGGAATCCGGATCAAATCTTCCATATTTTTCAGGTTGGAACCACCTATTTTTATTACTGTTTTGTGCATGTTTTGGAATATTTTATGATGGAACAGGGATATGTTTTTCCGGCGGGCATCATTCCTGGCCGGTTATTTTCAGGGACAAGTCAGAGAAGGTGAGCCTGTCCCTAAAACATTCGCATAAGCCTGTGGATGGAAGAGAGGGTTACTATGTTACCGCTAAAGGTTGTCTGAAAGGAGGCCTTTCGGTGGTGCCTGAAATGTAAAAAAACTGTTTTCATTTTTTTCCTGTTTAAATTATAATTCCCTCCGGTTTTGTCCGGAGCGGCAGGTATTGGCACCTTTTCCACCAATGGCGGACAGGTTGCCGGAGTTTCACTGAGCCTGATCTCTCCACTCCTCTGTATAATTCAAACATTCTATGGCGGGAACATTTGAATTTTGAATATGGGGCAAAACTATGTAAAATTTTTACATGGCCAAATAATTTTGTTTATTATTATTCGGAATGTTATACGGGTATTAAAAGCAGGTGTCTAATCTTGCAGTAATGAAACAACTTCACTTTCCAAAAAGCAGGTTCCACGCAAAGTGGGCCAGATTTTTACGCAAAACATTTTATTTAGTAATAGGTAGGGCGCAAAACACCACCGATCATTTTTGCCACACGGATCACCTGTATCGCATAACCAAATTCATTATCGTACCACACATAAATGACAATGGTTTTTTTATCCTGCGAAATTTTAGTGGCCGGGCTGTCAAAAATAGAGGTGCCGGGTTCCCCGACAAAATCTGACGATACAGCATCGTTAGAAGTAGAATATTTTATTTGGCGCACCAGGTCCCCTTCCAGCGAAGCCTTGCGCATGAGTTCGTTAACTTCATTTACAGAAGTTTCACGTTTAAGTGTCAGGGTCATTATAACCAGTGATACGTTGGGTGTTGGTACCCGGATAGCATTTCCGGTAAGTTTTCCTTTCAGGCTGGGAATGGCTTTGGTTACAGCTTCTGCAGCCCCTGTTTCTGTAATTACCAGGTTAAGTGGGGCACCC
Source organism: Bacteroidales bacterium (assembly GCA_027018745.1). Classification (GTDB taxonomy): domain Bacteria; phylum Bacteroidota; class Bacteroidia; order Bacteroidales; family F082; genus Sulfidibacterium. The sequence goes on from JALUYM010000199.1 coordinate 4,809, forward strand.
CTGCCGCGGCGGTATTTTTTATGGAAATTGTCCAAAAGGTTTTGGTCATTGGTATAAGAATGAACGGTTTCCAAATGTCCTTTTTCAATACCAAAAGTTTTTTCAATAAGGTAAAGCACCGGTGTGGAGGCATTGGTTGTACAGGATGCTGCCGAAAAAATACGTTCTTTTTTCACATCAACGCTTTTTTCGTTGATGCCGTAAACTATATTCGGTATGTCTCCCTTGCCGGGGGCGGTAAGCAGGACTTTATCCACACCTTTGGCTTGTAAATGCCGGCTCAGCCCTTTTCTGTCACGGAACACGCCGGTATTATCGATCAGGATGGCATTACGAATTCCATACTCTGTGTAGTCAATATCTTCCGGATTTTGGGCAGCGAGCATCAAAACTTTATGACCATTGATATAAATGGTTTTTTCTTCGAGGTTTTCAATGGCAACACCTCTGAAAGGCCCGTGTACCGAATCATGGCGAAAAAGTGAGGCCCGTTTGATAATATGCAAATCATCATTGCCCCGGGTAACGATAGCACGTACACGCAGCTGACTGCCGTTTCCCTGAATAATGAGTTGCCGGGCCAGTAACCGTCCGATACGTCCAAACCCGTATAAAATGACATCGCGCGGTTTAAAGGGTTTGATATTTTTCGATTTCAGATGTTTTAATTTTATATTGATGAAATCGTCTTCATCCAGGAAATTTTTTCGTTCTTCAATCCATTCACGATTGAGCCGGCCAATATCAATACGCGACATGCCGATATCGGAGTGTAGAATGGCCTTGGCCAGTTTCAGTGAATCTTTGATGTGCAGGGGCCTGTCGATGATGTTTTCGGCATAAGAATGCCGGTATAAAATAACACTTGCACTGCGGTCAATCAGTTGATCTCTAAACAGCGCCAACTCGATGGATTTGTCGTAAAACAGTTTATAAACCACACTGATAAACTCGTTGGCCAGTTTTTCCTGATACGACCAATCATTCAGGGATTTTTCATAATTCCCGTTCATGTCTTTTTTGGGGGTCATTGTCCATTGATTTTAAAAAAGGTGAGTAATTAATTTAAGAAATAAGCTGTTGGACAAATGTATAAAAAAAAGAGAGTGAACCCCAAACCGGACCACTCTCTTTAGAACGATTTCAGATAAATCCTTTTTTACTGGCCAAGATAGGCTTTCAGCAACCGACTGCGTGAAGTGTGACGCAAGCGGCGAATAGCCTTTTCCTTGATTTGGCGTACCCGCTCGCGGGTCAGGCCAAACTTGGCCCCGATTTCCTCCAGTGTAAGGCCATGGTTCATGCCAATACCGTAATAGAGGTTAATGACATCACGTTCTTTTTCACTGAGCGTGGAAAGTGAACGTTCTATTTCGCGCCTGAGCGATTCCTGCATAAGTTCTTCATCAGTACTTTTGGAATCTTCAGGAGCCATAAGGTCGATGAGTTTGGTGTCTTCATCCGGAATGACAGGGGCATCCATAGAAACTGACCGTGTGGAAATTTTCATGGTAGAATCGATCTTTTGTTCCGATACTTCCATTTCTTTGGCAATTTCGCTGGTAGAGGGGGCCCTTTCGTACTGTTGTTCCAGTTTGGTGCTGACTTTTTTGATTTTGTTGAGTGAGCCAACCTGGTTAAGTGGCAGTCTCACAATACGCGATTGTTCGGCCAGTGCCTGCAAAATAGATTGTCTGATCCACCAAACTGCATAAGAAATGAATTTAAATCCCCGTGTTTCGTCAAAACGTCTTGCAGCTTTTATGAGCCCAACATTTCCTTCATTGATCAGGTCGGGCAGACTAAGCCCTTGATTTTGATATTGTTTTGCCACCGAAACTACAAAACGCAGATTGGCTTTGGTAAGCTTTTCCAACGCCTTTTCATCGCCGGCTTTTATGCGTCGTGCCAACTCTACTTCTTCTTCAGCAGTAATGAGTTCTTCACGACCAATTTCCTGTAAATATTTATCCAGGGAAGCCGTGTTTCTGTTAGTAATTGATTTTACTATTTTTAACTGTCTCATAACAAATTAGTTCGTTTTAGTTTTTAATTTACGTGATTACTTGTGAAAAGTTTCGCAATTTATTTAAAAAATTTCTAAATTGTGTTTTTACGGTACATACTCAAACGAGATCCTCATACCGTTAGGATAGACACCACTTACTTTAATTGTATTGCTGTTGTTGTCAGCCAGGGCTTGGTCAATTTGTTTTTTGTTGTTCACTTCCCTGCCATTTACCTCTGTAATAATAAACCCTTCTGAAATTCCCCCTCTTTGTAGAATTCCTTTTTTTACACTGACAACTTTCAGCCCGTGGTTGATATTCAGGTTTTCCAGGTCGCCGGCTGTGGCTGTTTTCAGCATGGCGCCCAGCGCTTCATCATAAAAAGGCTTCAGCGCTTTCACCAGGCTGGTAGTGCCATTTCGGTTCCTCAGTTTTATCTCCAGTGTTTTTTCTTTCCCCTCGTGTAATATACTAACGCTTACTGTATTACCGGGGCTATATTGTCCGAGGATTCCCATTAGCTGGGAGATATTTTGAACGGGGTGATGATTAATCGAAATAATAATATCCCCGGGTTTGATCCCTGCTTGTTTGGCAGCCCCATCATTCACTACTCCGGCCACATATACCCCGTTAAGATCATTCAAATGTTTTTCTTTGGCAAAATTTGCGTTGATGTCGCGGATTTGAACACCGAGATAAGCGCGCTGTATTTGTCCGTAATTCATAAGGTCGTTTACCACTTTTCTGACCAGATTAACGGGAATAGCAAAAGAATAACCCTCGTATGCCCCGGTTTGCGAAGCTATGGCAGCATTGATACCCACCAGTTGGCCTTTGGTATTCACCAAAGCACCTCCGCTGTTGCCCGGGTTGATGGCAGCATCTGTTTGAATGAAAGATTCAATGGCCGAATTTCCCCCTAAGATATGAATATCACGTGCTTTGGCGCTGACAATTCCTGCAGTAACCGTTGACGTGAGGTTGAATGGGTTTCCTACTGCCAATACCCATTGCCCTACTTTCAAATTGTCTGAGTTCCCGTAAGTAAGATAGGGTAAATGATGAGCATCAACTTTAATCAATGCCAAATCGGTAGAAGGTGAAGTACCAATAACTTTGGCCACCATTTGTCGTTTGTTGTTAAAGGTTACAATGATTTTATTGGCACCGGCAACTACATGGTTATTGGTTACAATGTAACCGTTGGGCGAAATAACCACACCCGATCCAAAAGCGATCAGCGCTTCCTGTGGTTGTCCGTAAAAATAGTTTCTTAATGACCCGAAAAAATTGTCGTAGTATCTGGGTTTTACACCGATAATGGTTTTGATATGAACCACGGCATCTACCGACTTGGCAGCTGCTTTGGTGAAATCGGTGCATTGCGGCGCTACCGTGTAGGATGTTTGTTCCACCGGAATTTTTTGTATTTGTGTTGTTTGAATAATATGTGTTTTTTCCGGTTGATGTTTTTTTATAAAGAAGAAAGCAATAGCCAGAACAAGTAATGTCCCTGCTACCGCACCAATGAAACTTTTAATGATTGTTTTCATGTTTCCCTGTTTTTATTACTCAAAAGCATACTATCTTTGTTATCTGAAAAATTATAACGTGATTATGGAAATTTCGTTTCCATTTTGTTGTTAATGTTTGTTAATCAGTTAAGTTCATTTTAATACCTTTTGCAAAAATCTTTCCAAAAAGGGATGGAAAGTTATTTTTTTAACAATTATTATAAAGATTCGGGTATGCACTTTTATAAATTTCAGGCCAACGGAAATGATTTTATTCTGGTCGATGACCGTCAGGGGTTTTTTATTGAACAAACGAAAAAGATTGCCCGCCTTTGCCACCGGCATTTCGGGATAGGTGCGGATGGGCTTATCCTGTTGAAAGATTCTGCCGACAGCGACTTTGATATGCGTTATTTTAATTCGGACGGAAAGCCTGCAGCAATGTGCGGAAACGGAGGAAGATGCATAGCAGCACTGGCTTTTATGAAAAATATTGCCGGGAAAAAAATGTTGTTTTCGGCAACTGATGGCATTCATGAAGCTCAAATTGAAAATGTTTCTTCTGACCAAAAGGTTTTTGATGTATCATTGAAAATGCAGGATGTGGAAGGAGCGAAAGTTTTTGATGATGGTTGGTTTCTGAATACGGGAGTGCCTCATTTTGTTCGTTTTGTTTCTGATGTTAAGAGGTTGGACGTAAAACTCCTGGGAAGAAAAATCAGAAATGACGATCGCTTTTTACTGCAGGGAACGAATGTCAATTTTGTTGAAATTCAAAAAGGCCGACTTTTTGTCAGGACTTATGAACGGGGTGTGGAAGATGAAACTTTGTCGTGTGGAACAGGCGTGACCGCTTCTGCGCTGGCAGCTTTTGTCAAGACTGGTAAATCTCCTTCTGAAATAATCACCCCGGGTGGCACATTCAGTGTTCGTTTTCAGAAAGTGAAAAACGGTTTTAACCATGTTTGGCTTCGTGGACCGGCCCAATGGGTTTTTGAGGGCGAAATGGCATTTTGATGTTAATGAGTGGCATTCATTTTTTTTAAGTTTCAATATTTTTTGTAATATTCAACAAGCTGGTACTAAACCGAAATTTTGCAGTGCCTGATATCTGACTTTTTTAACGTACCCTTAATTTGGTTCCTGTTGCAGCCTGATAATGCCTTGGCAGGTTGTTCCTGTTTAACAAACTTTTGAGCCTGATACCATACAATTGTGAAATGGCCCAAAGCGTTTCGCCCTGTCTTACAATATGATATTTGTATCCTTTTGCTGCTTTTGATGCCTTTCTTTCAAGATAAAGCAATTCACCTGGATGCAGGATATGCGATTTTTTCAGGTCATTAAACCGCAGTAATTTATGCATGCTCATTTCAAACTCGGCAGCTATTTTTTTAAACGTATCCCCTTTTTTTACAACAATGACCCGCCGTCCGTTGTTTTCCAAGACAGGCCTGCCATACATGCTGGTCCTGACTTTAACGAAGGCCGAAACATCAGGAGTAGCATATTTCAATGTCTTTCTGTTTTCCCTGTGCCATTTTGATCTTTTCAGCCCGTACCGGTCATATTTATAAAGATGGTAATGTTCGATGTAATGGATCAGTAGCTGGGGATAGCGCGGATTGGTGGCATATCCGGCGCGTTTCAAACCATAAGCCCAGTCTTTATAATCGGTTATGGGAAGGCGAAAAAGAAAAGCATAACGGGGACTTGAAGTCAGAAACCTGGAATGGTCCCTGTAAGAAGCTTCTGCACTTTTGTATTTGCGAAAACAATCGTGCCGGGTGTCGTCGGCAACGTATATGGTTTGCCCGTGCCAGTCATTGTGGCATTTTATACCAAAATGGTTGTTGGCTTTTCTGGCCAGCTTACTGTTGCCGCTGCCCGATTCCAGAATGCCTTGCGCCAGAGTGATGGAAGCCGGAATTTTATATACCCTCATGTCTTTGATGGCGATGGCTTTGTATTTGTTGATATACTCTTTGGTAGTCATTCGCCGGTGTTGTGCATATATTGAAGGTGCTGTGAACAATATCAGCAGCATCAAAATACCCCAACGAAGATGATATTCCTTTTTTCCTTTTTTTCTCATCATGACAAAGCTAACAGAATCTGATATGTAATGGATGTGGTGTGGCAACATTTGTTCACAATATAATGTTAAACACTGGTTCAGTTGATTTGTTGTAATTCTTCAGCTGTTTTCGAATTGGGAATTATCCAGAAAAGTGGTTGCCAGCGGATTTTTCCTTCGGCATCAATCCGTCGTGCCACCGGGGCAATTCCATTCACCACTTTGGTAAATTGCAATGTCCTGGTGTTTATTCGCCATGTTTCCAAAAAACGCAGCTTTAGGATATCATTAATTCCGATATGGGAAATTACAAGACTGTCTTTCTCGGTATACGGAGGGTAAGGTTCCCTTATTTTTATTGCCAGGGTGTCAGATAGGATACGGGCAACAGCCATTTTGTTCAGGGGTTGGAAAAAATAATCGTAGACGTTGACTTTTCCTGAAAGTGCACCTGCCAAAATAATTTTTACCAGTTTTTCGCGTTGCGGGCCTACCAGGTTTTGTATCCACCAGTCGTAATTGGGATTGGGGCTTTTTATGTTCACATCATATTGTATCCGTTTGGTTATGATCTCTTCCTTTTCGGGATGACAGGACGTGAAAAACATGAATACCGGAAGGATTCCTGCCCACAAAAAAAACAGGCGGAAAAAATTTTTCATATGTGAAATTTAAGTTATCTTTGAAGAAATAACGAAATTATGAAAAAAATCGTATCCACAACCAGTCTTGTGTTGCTATTGCTATCGCTGTCACTGAACGCGCAGGTGATCCCATCCAACCGGCGGGTAAACTGGCAGCAGATCATTCAAAACTATTCTTTTCAGGAACCGACAAAAGTTATCAGCATTTTAGACTATGGTGGTGTAGCTGATGGAAAAACAGACAACTCGGAAGCATTAAAAAAAGCCATTGCTTCGTATCATGATCATGCCGGTACCGTCTTTTTTCCCGCTGGTAAGTATTTGTTTAATGCTTCGGTGTCCGTGCCCGATAGTATTCAATTGAAGGGAGACGGGTCGGATAAAACGGAATTAATATTTAATTTGAACCATAAACCGGAAGATTGTATCCGCATCACTGGTTCGGCAGAAAATCATTTTGTTCACCTAAAAGGTGGTTATTCTTTTGGCAGCAACAAGCTTTTGACGGATTCCGCTTTTTATTTTCATTCGGGTGACTGGGTTGAGATTTTGGAAAATAACGGAAAATGGAATACCGTTCCTGCCGAATGGGCCAGACTGTCGGTAGGGCAAATTGTCAAAGTAAAAAATGTGTCCGGCAATACGGTTATCCTGGAAAGCCCTTTGCGGATAACTTATCTCGACAGCCTGAAACCCAGGATGCAACGTATTGAACCGGTTAAAAATGTGTCAATAGCCTGTTTAAAGATCCTCCGTACCGACAGACCTGCCACAGGTGGCGGCTTTAATATTTTTATGGATTATGCGGTGAACAGCCGTGTCACGGGAGTGGAAAGCGACTCCAGCTCGGGTAGCCATGTTTATATAAGCCGCAGCGCGCAAATCAGGGTAGAAGGATGTTATTTCCACCGTGCTTTTGAATATGACGGGGTGAGTACACACGGTTATGGTGTTACACTGGCCCATCATAGCAGTGGTTGCCTCGTGGCGAACAATATCTTTGTGCATTTGCGGCATGCCATGATGGTAAAAACAGGTGCCAACGGAAATGTTTTTGCCTATAATTATTCGCGCGACCCTTTCAGGAGTGAGTCCATTTCTGATTTGTCAGGTGATATTTCGCTGCATGGTCATTATCCTTACGCCAATTTGTTTGAAGGAAATATCGTTCAAAATATTATTGTTGATCATTACTGGGGGCCTTCCGGTCCATTAAATACTTTTTTCCGGAACCGGGCCGAATTGTGGGGAATTATCGTGACACAAAGCGATACCACTGAAACCGCAAAACTAAATTTTGTAGGCAATGAATGTACGGACAGCAGCTTTTTGCACGGGCAGTTTGTAATGAACGGAACCGATAATTTTTTGTATGCCAACAATATTCTCGGCGTTCTTATTCCGGATTCATCAGGAAAGCTGCCTGATTCTTCGTATTATTTGAAGGTAAAACCTGGTTTTTGGGCTTCGGATGAAAGCTGGCCTGATATAGGTATTCCCAATAAATTGGGGTCTGGGACAATCCCGGCTGAAAAACGATTTGAAAAAGGAGGATTGCTGACTGTTTGTCCTGAAGTTTCAACAGCAGTGGAAAATCACCTTTTACACAGTGCAATTTGGCGTATAGGCCCTAATCCTGTTCAAAATGTATTGTATATTTCCGCTCCGGAGGGTGAGGGGCCACAATCCTTTACAATAAGGCTTTTTGACATACAGGGGAAACAGCTGTATGTAAAAACATTTCAGGGCAAAAGTGCTGTCATGAGCCTGAAAAGGGAATTAAAACCGGGAGTTTATCTGTTGGAAATTTCTTCTGAAAAGGCTCGTTTCGTGAAAAAAATTGTTTTGACAAAATGAAAATAATACCAGTTGTAATTCCAAACTTCCGATAAGGAATTTGGAATTTTACAATGGTTGACCCGAAAAAAGAAAATGGAAAACATGGTGTGTTGATTAAAATTGATACATGGTATCTCAAGGCTTTAATACCACACCAATATTTTTTTTCCCATCGATTTTGATGGCCAACGGTTTTTTAAACCGGATGTGCCGCAATGTATCATTCTCGTAAACGGCTGGCTGGCTGTCA
>JALUYM010000200.1 GCA_027018745.1 Bacteroidales bacterium
CGTATTGTTTTTTTTTTATCTTTGCCAGATTAAAAGGGTCCTTTTAATTTTTTCCTTATAAGGAAAAATCTCTGATGATTTGCTAATCTCAATTTAATCGAATGACCTTCTCAAAAAATAATAAACTTTAATTACATGTACGATATTATAACGCTGAACAGTAAGCTGGTAGGGGAATTGCGACAAATTGCCAAAGAGCTTGGAATTCCCAAAACGGAAAAGTTAGTCAAACGCGATTTGATTTACAAGATCCTCGACCAGCAGGCTTTAAAGCCTCTTGCAAAAGAAAAACAGGATACGGATGCAGGACAAACCCGCACCAAACGGCCTTATCGCCGAAAAAGTAAGGAGGAAGAAAAGTCTCAGCAAAAAGAAGAGACCAAGCCGGCAGGCACAGAAAACAAAACATCAGATCATCAAGCACAACCATCAGATAACGGAACAGTTCAGCCGAAGAGGCGTCGCGGACGTCCACGCAAAGTGCAACCGCAAACTCCGGAAACCAAACCCCAAACAGATACTCCAAAAAAAACTCCCGATACTATTGACGACAAAAAGGCGGAAACTGAAACCAAAGAAAATGCCAATAGCAGGCATGTTGTTGAAAACAACAACCCCGGCAACGAAACAAAGACGACCTCTGAAGAATCTGCCGTTGCAGCACAAAGGGCCACATCACATTTAGAACAATATGAAGCCCGAATGAGGCGGCGGAAAAGGGTTCCAAAACAGGAAACAGAAAAACAGGAAACAGAAAAACAGAAAACAGAGGCAACAGAAAACAAACCGGAGAAAAAAACTGACCAGGAAAAACCACCCAAAGAAAAAGCAACCGTACCACAAGAACAGGCCCCTAAGGAAGAACCGAAATACAACCTGGAAGGAATCATCAGTTCCGAAGGCGTTCTGGAGATCATGCCTGATGGGTACGGTTTTCTTCGCTCTTCCGACTACAACTATCTAAACTCTCCTGATGATATTTATGTTTCCCAGTCACAGATCAAACTTTTCGGGCTAAAAACCGGCGATACCGTTTTAGGGACTATTCGGCCGCCCAAAGAAGGGGAAAAATATTTTCCGCTGATCAAAGTTATCTCTATTAATGGCAAAACGCCGGAAGAAATTCGTGACAGAATCCCTTTTGATTTTCTGACGCCCCTTTTCCCGCAAAAAAAATTCAAGCTGACAGGACATCCTAAAGAAAGTATTTCTACCCGCATCATGGATATGTTTTGTCCTATAGGAAAAGGCCAGCGCGGTTTGATCGTATCACAACCAAAAACGGGAAAGACCGTCCTGCTGAAAGAAGTGGCCAATGCCATTGCTTACAATCATCCCGAAGTTTACCTGATCATTCTGCTGGTTGATGAACGACCTGAAGAGGTTACCGACATGGCCCGCAGCGTCAAAGCCGAAGTGATTGCTTCCACTTTTGATGAACCGGCCGAGAAACATGTAAAAATTGCCAATCTGGTGTTGGAAAAAGCCAAGCGCATGACCGAAAGCGGACATGATGTCGTTATCCTGCTGGATTCTATCACCCGGCTGGCCAGGGCATACAACACAGTTTCCCCGGCTTCGGGCAAAGTACTTTCCGGCGGAGTGGAAGCCAATGCACTGCAAAAACCAAAACGATTCTTTGGCGCTGCCCGTCAAATTGAGGACGGAGGCTCGCTCACCATTCTCGCTACAGCTTTAATTGATACCGGTTCCAAAATGGATGAAGTCATTTTTGAAGAATTTAAAGGGACCGGGAACATGGAGTTACAACTTGACCGCAAATTATCCAACAAACGTATTTTCCCTGCCATTGACATTGTGGCTTCCAGTACCCGTCGCGAAGATTTGTTACTCGATAAAGAAGTATTACAAAGGGTTTGGATACTGAGAAACCATCTTTCCGATATGAATCCCGTGGAAGCCATGGAATTTTTGAAAGACAAGATGAAATTTACCAAGACAAACGAGGAATTCCTTCTCTCCATGAACGGATAAAAATTCCTGACATAAACAACAATAAAAGCCGCTTTACATGGATTGCAAAGCGGCTTTTATTTTTCTGTTTTTATCTTTCCAACAGCTCGTCAGATAATTTTCTCATGTCCAATCCATCAAAATTTCCCGAACTCATCATAAGGAATATATCTTTGGCTGAACTGTTTTCCCGTAACCAATCAACCATTTTGCCGGCATCATCAAATACCAGCAAATCATCCCTGCCAAAGGCTTTTTTTACCTTTTCCTTGTCGAGCATGGGCAAACGTTTCATTTTCAGGGAATGCGGATTAAAATAAACCAGCGCATGGTCGGCCGGGTTCGTTATATC
>JALUYM010000201.1 GCA_027018745.1 Bacteroidales bacterium
GTGAATGTGATTTAAGAATTATTCAATCATGGACGTTTCACCTGTTTATAATTTTATATTTCATTGGTAAGTTCCATTTTTTTAGTTTCATTTTATTTTGCAAAGTTAAAAATTATAAAATACAGCTTTCCTTTTAATTTCAAACTTGTTATAACAGACAAAGTTTTTTAACTTTGAGGGGTCTATAGATTCAATCTGCAATAATATATTCATTTTATTCAAACTAATATTTTTACTTATGAAAAAATTTGTTGTTCACCAGTTGCTTAATCATTCACTTATAACACATCCCGAGCAAACTATTACTTCGGAGGGAAAGGTATTTACTTATCAGGAATTTTACTACAGAGTGCTGCGCATTGCTAACAGCATGAAAAAACTTGGAATTAAAAAAGGAAGTGTTATTGGCGTGCTGGATGTTAACACGCATCGTTTTCTGGAATTACATTATGCCTGTTCCATGCTGGGTGCGGTAATCCATACTATAAACTTCAGGCTGGCACCTGAACAGATGGTTTATTCTATGGTGCATGCCGGTGATGAATGGATATTTATTTCTGAACTGTTTATTCCGGCAGCTAAACCGTTGTTTGCAAAATTTCCAAATTGGGTAATAATGAGTGATAATGAAAACCCTGAAACGCCGGCAGCCAAAAATATTCTTCAATATGAAACATTAGTAAAGCAAGGGAAAGAACAAGAACTTCAGGAAGCGGAGACAATTGAAGAAAAAGATGTTTTTTCCATTTTCTATACAACAGGAACCACAGGAAAGCCTAAGGGGATACAATACAGTCACCGGAATATTTTAACAGGGTCCTTACAGTTATTTCATCATATGGCTTTGCATAAATACGGTGCCAGAGTAAGCAGCAGAGATGTTTTCATGCCCCTGATTCCCTTTTTCCATATACACGCATGGGGAACAGCATTTTTTCCTATCTATCTGGGCGCAAAACTTGTTCTTGCAGGAGCTGCAGACCCGGCATCTCAACAAAAATTAATTAAAAAAGAAAAAGTAAGCTGGATGAACATGGTTCCCACACAATTACAGATGTTGTTGGAACAAAAAGACTTCGGTAACATTAAAGTACTGACAGGTGGCAGTCCTTTTGCTTCAGGAATAGCCAATAGAGCAAATAAAGCAGGTGTAACTTTCAGTTTAATTTATGGTGGTTCCGATCAGTTAGGAACAGCAATATCTGTTGTGCCTGAAAATATTGAACCTGACACTCCGGAAGCTCTTGAATGGCTGCGGACAGGAATGCGACCATTTCCACTGGTTGAAATTGCCATTAAAGACAAAACCGGAAATGATGTTCCTCACGATGGCAAAACATTGGGGTCTGTTTATGTCAGAAGTCCATGGTTACCCGATGGCTATTATAAAGAACCTGAGATAACAAAGGAACACTATATTAACGGATGGTTCCGTACCGGTGACCTGGGTTATTTTCATACTAATCACGCCATTTATATAGCCGATAGAGAAGGGGATGCTATTAAAAGCGGAGGGGAATGGATTCCAACAGGAATTCTGGAATCTATATTGTCGGAACATCAATTGATAGAACAGGTTGCCGTAATTCCGGAACATAATGAACAGTGGGGTCAGCGGCCACTGGCAATTATCAAAGCAAAAGAAAAAATTGAAGATTCGGAGTTAAAGGTTTTTTTATCAGAAGCCGTTGATGCCGGGAAGATTGCTCGTTTCTGGATTCCTGATAATTTTATTTTTGTGGATGAAATTCCACTTACAAGCGCCGGAAAATTAAATAAAAAAGCTTTACGCGATAAGTATTCAAAATAATAATTTAAATAATTTTAAAAAATAATAAAATGCCTACGAATGTATTAATGTCAAAAAGTGACATAGAGTTATTAGAAAGAGTTCAGGATTTTGTAAAATGGGTACCTCGACAACTTTTACTGGACATGGATGCCGATAAAGTGAGATATCCAAAAACTTTTATTAAGGAGGCCGGAAAAAGAAATTTGCTGGGCCTTCGCTTTGATAAAAAATACGGAGGATCGGAAATGCCATGGACAAGCGAAATGGTCGCCCTGGAAGAAGTCGGTGTATTAGGAACTTCTCTGGGATGTCTGTACTCTTTATTTTCAATTGTTGGAGAAGCCATTCATGTTTTTGGTACAGATGAGCAAAAGGAGCGTTTTTTGAAACCAATGCTAAAGGGTGAAATAGGTGTTGCAGAAGGATTAACAGAACCACGGGGAGGCTCAGACTTTTTTGCCGCTACTACCAAAGCTAAAAGAGTAGGTGATACATTTTATCTTAATGGTCAAAAAAGATTTGTGGTGGGAG
>JALUYM010000202.1 GCA_027018745.1 Bacteroidales bacterium
GTCAACTGCCCACAGCAGATGATCGGCATGATCTGCTCGAAAAACTAGAGCAATCGGTGGATAAGTATTAATGCAAGAGACAAATAGCAAAAATTTTGATGTCATTATTATTGGCGCAGGTGCCGCAGGTATGTTCTGCGCAATCGAGGCTGGTAAGCGTAGACGTTCTGTCCTTTTGCTTGATCATGCAAAAAAGGCAGGTGAAAAAATTCGAATTTCAGGTGGTGGACGTTGCAATTTTACTAACATCTATGCCGCGCCTGAAAACTATCTTTCAGGCAATAAGCATTTTTGTAAATCCGCCCTACGCCAATATACACAACAGGATTTTATTAAGCTTATTCAAGAGCATCATATTGAATATCATGAAAAAACATTAGGTCAGCTTTTTTGCGATGGGCGTGCAACACAAATCATTGAGATGCTGCAAAATCTTTGTAAAGAGCACAATGTTGAAACAAAGATGGAAACACAAATCATTGGCCTCCCTGAAAAGCAAAAAGGCCTTTTCCATGTCAAAACCAATATGGGTCATTTCAACGCAAAGGCACTTATCATTGCAACAGGCGGGCTATCCATTCCTAAAATGGGCGCAACAGATTTAGGTTACCGCATTGCCAAACAATTCAAGATCCCTGTCACTGAAACACGCGCAGGGCTCGTCCCTTTCACATTTGCCAGTGATTTCCTTGCTAAAACAAAACCGATGGCAGGCTTATCGATCAATGCCTCTGTCAAAGTTGGAAAAGTTACATTTGATGAAGGTATCCTTTTCACTCATAAAGGTATTAGCGGCCCTGCTATCTTACAAATTTCATCTTTTTGGAAAGAAGGCCAAGCCGTTCATATTAACCTTGCCCCTGAATATCAACTTGATAAAGAACTATTAAATATTAAAAATCAAAACTCTAAGCAAGATATCTCAACTATATTATCACAATATTTACCAAAGAAATTGTCGCAATTCATTCTAGATGAAGCGCATATTAGTGGCAAAATGGCAGAGATTTCGAATAAGAATATAGCAAAGCTCGCGCAATTTATTCACCAGTGGGAAATCAAACCAAATGGTACAGAAGGCTACAGAACAGCAGAAGTGACATTAGGTGGCGTGGATTGCAACGCCCTCAGCTCCAAGACAATGATGGCGAAAGAGATTGATGGTCTATATTTCATAGGCGAAGTTGTAGATGTAACAGGGCATTTAGGTGGCTATAACTTCCAATGGGCTTGGTCATCCGCTTATGTTGCAGGTCAAAACTGTTAATCCATAGAATTAATTCTCACCACCATCTACTTGAATTTCAATATTATAATAAACCTCACTTAATGAAGGTGGCAGAATTTTAAAAACATCAAATTGGATAATTTCTCCAAGGCATGAGAACAAGCCATCCTCACCATTAAAATACACAGCTTCAACGCCGCCCATTCTTCTCAGTTTAACAACCGCCTCAACTTTCGTATTTTTACTTCCTTGAACATCCATACGGCAATTTTGAAGATGGCGCGGATAATTGCGCTGCAATCTTGGAAGAAAGATATTTTGATAATATTGAATAGCAGCCTTATCCGTCGAAATTGATTTTAATTTTTCTGTATATAACGCCTTATCAAAATGTAATTCTGCAGGATATAAATTCTGAAAGCAAATCGGCGCCTTTGTTTGATTATCTTTATGGCTTAAACAATTTTCAAAAGATTTCTTTGCTTGTTTATCACGCCCGGCACCTTGATAGGCCAAAGCTTGGTAATAGTCGAAGTTTTTAAAGTTTGACCGAAACTTCTCCAAAGTTTTAAAACGGTCAACGGCAATGTGATAATCTCCCATTTGCAATTCAAGCAAAGCAAGCGGCCCTAGAATCTCAGGGATTTTAACTTGCTGTGTCACATCCATATGGTTTTTATATGTTAGCCAAGATTGCATATAGACATCATGAACGTCACGATTTGGAAAGTGATGTTTTTGCATAAGCCTTGCAAGTAAGAATGGATAGATTGCATGCTCTTCACATTTTTTGATCTTATTATTTAGAATTTTTTCAGCTTCAAAACGCTGCTCTTGCTCCACCTGTGTCACAATAGATTGATAATCTTCGCCACATTTCTTTGCAAAACTTGGGCGCATTTCTGCTAAGAATAAAGCCGTAAAAACGGATATAAAAATAAAGAGTGATTTCATCAAGAGTACCTATTCAGATAAAAAACAACCTGTTTACGCACAATCGATAAACAGGTTGTTGAAATATAAGAGAAAGAGCATTTACCCTATTGTTTAAAATGGGTGGTTTGCCTCTTTATGCATTTTGTGGA
>JALUYM010000203.1 GCA_027018745.1 Bacteroidales bacterium
AGAACCACGTAAACCTGTCAGTGGTGTATATAATTCGTGGGCAGCATTAGCAACAAAATGTTTTTGCGATCGGAATAGATTTTCCAGTTTATCAACCATAACATTAAAAGAAACTGACAGTTGACCGATTTCATCTTTACGATGGGCCATAGTGGCACGTTGTGTAAAATTTCCCCGTGCAATTTCGCTGCAGGTAATAGTCAACCGGTTTAAATCTTTCAGGCTCCAACCAATAAACCGAAAACCAAACAAAATTCCCACAACCAAAATCAAAATCATTGCAATGAGTTGCATCACGCCGTAATGAAAAAGTATTTTATAAATTCCCGAAAGAGATGTACTCATCTGCAATACGCCGAAAACATGACGACTGCCAGGCTGTGGCCGCAAAGGAATAAGCATTACCAAAACTGATTTTCCATTCACTTTGCTCCAAAAAGTTACTTCATTCATTCCGGATAATGCTTTTCGCACAAAGGTTATTTCGGGTTGTGGCGGTGTTGGTTCTTCGGGTAATTGTTTTCCGTCGGCCAGTAATTTTCCGTTTCTATCCAAAACAACGGCCACAACATGCCGTGAAGTCAAATCACGTGCCAGTATCAACGCTTTTTGCGGTTTAATATGAAAGGTGTTAGTATCGATATTTATCAGATTTTCAGTTTTCAACCATTGCGCAATCATCGGCTTTGCAGCAGCACGCAAATGACTGGTTTCGTTTTTTATGAAAAGCTGCCAAATATTCCAGTACGAGAAATAGCCCATCATGCCTACCGACAAAATCAGCAACAAAGCATAAAGTAATCCCAACTTTGTTTTTAATGAATATTTTCCTTTTGTGTTAATCATTTTCGGCAGGATAAAAGGCATAGCCTACACCATAAATTGTACGGATAAGTTGAGCCTCACTATCGCTTAGTTTTTTACGCAAATGATTGACATGCACATCAATAATATTTGTTCCACCATCATAATCATAGCCCATTACACGATTCAATAATATTTCACGGGTAAAAGCCCGATGCGGATATTGCATAAAAAGTTCCAGTAAAGAAAATTCTGTAGGGGTAAGGCTGACCGGCATTCCACTCATCCATATTTCGCGGGTTTCAGTATCGAGCGTAATATTACCGGCCACTTTTTTTGGGGATTCCCTGATTTTTCCACTGCGCCGCAACAACGCCCGAATACGCGCCAGTAATTCGTTAAAATCAAAAGGTTTGGTAAGGTAGTCATCGGCCCCGCTGTCGAGCCCTTTTACCCGATCGGATATTTCATCCTTTACGGTCAGCATCAGCACAGGAATATCTACTCCCTGCTGACGCAGCCGGCGGCAAATATCAAAACCACTGGTATCGGGCAGCATGACATCCAGCAAGAGCAACTGAAATTGTTCCTGCTTCAATTTGTCAAAAACTGTTTTCCCTTCCGCGAAGGTAGTTATCGCATATCCCTCATAACGCAAACCGGTTTGCAAAAATGTGCTAATGACCGGGTCATCTTCCACAACTAATATTTTGATTTTGTTTTCCATCAGTAAAAGATTTACCCGATTTTGCCTATTGTT
This sequence comes from Bacteroidales bacterium, assembly GCA_027018745.1. Lineage (GTDB taxonomy): Bacteria > Bacteroidota > Bacteroidia > Bacteroidales > F082 > Sulfidibacterium. The sequence continues at coordinate 1,565 of JALUYM010000203.1, forward strand.
CTCAAAATTAAGTATTTTTTAATCATATCCAAAATTCTTTTGAGGAATAAGATCATATGTACAACTGTATATCCTGGTTCTCCGATAAATTTACCGGGAAAACAGGATAGATACAACGGTTTAATATTGAAGATGTTTAAAGTTCAGGATATTTTGTTCCTGATAAGATACTCATAAAAATGTTAGAATTCATGTTATTGCAATAATAATAATCGAAAAGGGGAAAATGAATAAGAATTTGCTCATTTGATTTATATAGTATTAATCAATAATGAGTTAACTTTAAACAACTTCATTTTCTAAAATCGTCGAGGGAAGTGGTAAGGGTAAAAAAGTTCGGGGATCCGGCGCGGTGATAAGTTGACCTGGAATAACTAAAGCGAAAATGAGAGATTTTTAATCCCAAGCCCCAGGAAAAACCGACCGTGCCCATCCGTTGATTGATACTTAACTCTTTCCGGCGGCGGTAATTGTATGCCCCTCGCACAATCAAGTGCTTACCAATAAGAATTTCTCCGCCTATGATGATGTGCCGTAAAAGCTGGTTGCTGAATTTTGAAAAACCTGTCTGCTTAACCGGTTTTCCTGTGAGGGGATTAATCCCCCCCGGCGGATTAACAATGTTAAAGTAACTTATGTTCCAATGCTCAATATGGTCATAAACAAGAATAAAACGGAAAGGGACATGTTGCAGTTTTTTGGAAAGTGACAGCGACAAATCAAAGGGCAGAGGGGAAGTGGCTGTTCCCGTAACATAAGGTTTGAGCTGCAGCCCGATGTTTGATCCAATGAGAGAGAATATCCATTGGGAGGGACTTTTATAAGTCCCTGCTACATCTACCGCAATGCCGTATGAGTTGTAAGCTTCATAATAAGAATAAATCAGTTTTCCGGTGGCGCCAATAGAAAAGCGGGAGCTGAGTTTGCGCCCCCAACCAACATTCAGGGCATAATCGGCAGCGCCGAAAGTGCCACCGCGGTTTCCCGAAATGTTGGCATAATCAAACCTGCCGTAATTCATAAACTGGATTCCTATTAAAAAACTACCGGCTTTGTTGAAAGTATGAGAAAACTGAACCAAACCGTAGTTGATACCGGCAAAATAGTTAACGTATGCCAGCGACATATCATTGTTCATTTCGGGAGTTATCAACGAAGGGTTGGTAAAAGCAACGTTGATATCATTATCGTCGATGGCGGCTACGTTAGTGCCAAGTGCGGCAAGACGCGCCGTTACCGGCTCCTGCAGGAAAGAAAAGGCATATTTTCCATATCCCTGGGCCCTGGCAAGCCAAGGGAAAAACAGCCCTGTTAACAGGAGAAATAAAACGGTTTTATGGCTCACAGATTTTTTGATAGTTAAATAACGACGGGTTCTTTCATTTATTTTGAAATCAGGACAAACCTACGAAAATTCGGAAAATGACAGGCATAAAAAAACCCGGAATTTCCGGGTTTTTTTACAAAATGTTACCTTATGAATTCAGTTTTCTGATCAGGTTCAGGGCACTGCCCGATTTAAACCATTCAATCTGATTTTCGTTGTACGAATGTTTGGCCTTTATTTCCTCGGAAGTACCATCTCCATGATGGATAACCACGGTGAAGTCTTTGCCCGGGGCAAAAGAAGCCAAACCTTTTATATCGAAAGTATCATCTTCCAGAATTTTTTCATAATCGGCTTTGTCGGCAAAAGTAAGTGCCAGTACCCCCTGTTTTTTCAGGTTGGTTTCATGGATCCTGGCAAATGACCTTACCAGGACTGCTTTCACTCCGAGGAACCGTGGTTCCATGGCGGCGTGTTCGCGTGAAGAGCCCTCACCATAATTCTCATCGCCGATAATAATAGAACCTGCGCCTGCATCGCGGTAATGTTTGGCAGCATCCGGAACAGCTTTGTATTGTCCGTCAAGCTGGTCTTTTACCGAATTGGTCTTTTCGTTGAAATAGTTCACGGCACCTATGAGCAGGTTCTGGGATATATTTTCCAGGTGGCCCCGGAAACGCAGCCAGGGGCCGGCCATTGAAATGTGGTCGGTGGTACATTTGCCCTTGGCTTTGATGAGCATGTGCAATCCTTCAAAATCTTTTCCGTCCCATTCGGGGAAAGGAGTCAACAGTTGTAAACGCTTCGATTCGGGACTCACTTTTACTTCGATTTTACTGCCGTCATCAGCCGGTTGCTGGTAACCAGGATCATCTACTTCGAAACCTTTGGGAGGAAAAACCATGCCCTCGGGCACATCCAGTTTCACTTTTTCCCCATCGGCATTGATGAGATAATCTGCCAGGGGATTAAAATCCAATCGTCCGGCCAGGGCGTAACACATCACCATTTCAGGCGAAGCTACAAAAGCATAAGTGTTGGGATTGCCATCGTTACGTTTGGCAAAATTGCGGTTAAACGAAGTAACAATAGCATTACGGTGACCATCTTTTACGCTTTCGCGGTCCCATTGTCCGATACATTGGCCGCAGGCATTGGCCAAAACAGTAGCACCCATTTTTTCAAATTCACCGATCAGGCCATCGCGTTCAATGGTATAGCGGACCTGTTCGGAACCGGGGGTAACAAATAATTCGGCTTTGGCCATCAGTTTTTTCTCCACAGCCTGGCGAGCAATATTGGCAGCCCGGGTTATGTCTTCGTAAGAGGAGTTGGTACAGGAACCGACCAAAGCAGCTTCCATGTTCAGCGGCCAGTCGTTTTTCTTGGCTGTTTCGGCCATTTTGGAAACCGGTGTCCGCAAATCGGGTGTAAAAGGTCCGTTGAGGGCCGGTTCAAGTTTGGAAAGATCTATTTCTATGACCTGATCAAAATAGTTTTCCGGATGAGCGTAAACATCATCATCACCCGTAAGGTACTCCGCAATCTTTTCGGCTTGTTCGGCCACATCGGCACGACCTGTCTGGCGCAAATATTCAGCGGTGTTCTCATCAAACCCGAAAGTGGAAGTGGTGGCCCCAATTTCAGCCCCCATGTTACAAATGGTAGCACGTCCGGTGGCTGACATGGCATGGGCGCCTTCCCCGAAATATTCAACAATGGCATCGGTTCCGCCTTTAACGGTCAGAATATCGGCCACACGCAGAATAACATCTTTGGGCGCCAGCCATCCGCTAAGTTTTCCGGTCAGTTTTACACCGATGAGTTTGGGAAATTTTAATTCCCAGGGCATATCTGCCATAACGTCCACCGCATCGGCACCGCCAACGCCAATGGCTACCATGCCCAAGCCGCCTGCATTAGGTGTATGTGAATCTGTTCCGATCATCATGCCGCCCGGAAAAGCATAATTTTCAAGTACTACCTGATGTATGATACCTGCGCCCGGTTTCCAAAAACCGATTCCGTATTTGTTGGAGACGGTAGAAAGGAAATCGTATACTTCCTGATTGGTATAAATGGCCCTTTCAAGGTCTTTTTTAGCACCTTCTTTGGCCTGAATAAGATGATCGCAATGGACACTGGAAGGAACAGCTGTCTTGTTTTTTCCTGCCTGCATAAACTGCAAAAGGGCCATTTGTGCGGTGGCATCCTGCATGGCCACACGGTCGGGGCGAAAATCCACGTAAGATTCTCCACGTGTATATGTCTTTTTGGCAATGCCTTCATCAAGGTGTGCATAAAGGATTTTTTCGGCCAATGTCATGGGGCGTTCCAATAACTTTTTGGCTGCCTCCACCCGTTCGGGAAAACGGGCATAAACGCTTTTTATCATTTCAATATCAAAAGCCATAATATTTTTATTTAAAGTTAAAACTCAGTTTTTTACTTCCTTTTTAACTGCTTTTGCAGCAGATGGCAAAATTAGGAAATTAACCGAAAAATAAACAGAAAACAGGGTTGGCTTTTGTAATTCAAACTGTTTCTAATTTGAATTGAAACAGTTATTCTATGAGCCCGCGGCCGGTTTTTTGTATCAGGCCCTGTGACTTGAATTCAATAATAAGTTTATCCAGCACGCCGTTGATAAAAGTTCTGCTTTTGGGTGTGCTGAAGTATTTTGCCAGTTCGATGTATTCGTTGAGCGTGACTTTTATGGGGATGGTAGGCATTTCTTTTAATTCTATAATGGCCATTTTCAACAAGATGATATCCAGCATGGGAATACGTTCGTAATCCCAGCTTTTGGATTTGCCCCGGATAATTTCACTCAGTTCTTCGTCGTTTAATATGACCTTGCGGTAAAGTTTTTGAACAAAAAGTTTGTCATCGTTGACTTTTTGGTTTTCTGTGGAATAAATACCTGGCATTTTTTTGTCAGAGGTAAACTTAAAAGAAATGTTGTCCAGAAATTTTATGAGCAATACCCCGCATAAATCATAACCCTCAATATAATAAACATTTTTCCCATCATAATAAGCCTTCAACAGGTCAAATTCCTGCATGAGCCTGTCCACAATTTTTATGAGCAGTTTTTTATCCTCTTCCAGCGAATCATGCGGACTTTCCATGTGCTTTTTGTAGAAATCGGAGTCGCGGAGTAATTTGTAAAATTTAAGGATCATATCCTCTTCTTCCTTCCAGCTGATTTTCAGCTTATTGACCTTCCCCTGAAAATCTGTGTTTTCCTCCAGTAATTTCAGGGCTTTGTTCTTTACAAATTTTAAATTGGGGTATAGATCATCTTCGGTGGGATAAAACTTCTTTTTATTTTTTTCCACGCGGAGAAGTGCAAAATTTTTCACCTCAACAAGAAAAGAAAGCTGGTAAATAAAAAGTTCATATAATTTATCAATACTTTGGAATAATTGCTTTTCACCGGAAGGGAGGTCGTTATTATTACCTGAATACCAAGAATATAAGGCTTGAAGAACTTTAATACGAAGGTGTCTGCGATATAACATGCTTGTTTTGCAGTTTTATGTACGATATTTTGCTGGCAAAATTAGAAATAAATTGATAGCAGGTTATATTTTTTTGGTTCCTCGTTTTTATTTAAGAAAAAAAATTATTTTTGCCGAAATTTAATTTAGATTAATTAAAAATATGAAACGATTTACTTTTCTTGCAGGATTCATTTTGTTAATGCTGTCCCAACAGGGATGTCAGAAGCTGGCCAAACTGACACAATTTTATATTAGTTACAACTCGGACATTACTATTCCGAAAACACTGGGAATAGATTTACCGATAAATATTGTAACACCGGACATTACAACCAATTCCCAAAATGAGTTTCAGATAAACCACACTGAAAAAAAACTAATTGATGTTATTCGCCTTTCAGAAATGGACATGACCATTACATCCCCTACAAATGAGTCGTTTGACTTTCTTAAAAACATAGAGATTTCCATTAGTGCTGATGGACTGCCTGATAAAAAAATAGCCTGGTTGGAGAATATTCCCAAAACAGGCCTGAAACACATTGTTTTGAATGTTTCGCAGGAAGATTTGCAGGAGTATATCAAAAAAGATAAATTTGTATTAAAAACTAAAACCACCTCCCGGGAATTGATTTCTCATGATACAAGCATAAAAATTCATTGTAAATTTTTTGTTGATGCTAAAATTTTAGGACTTTAACCTTCTTTTTAAAGTGAATGTGAATATTCAGGGAAAAAGTAAGATATTCATTGTACCAATAAAAATTTTAATAAATTTGCCAACATAAATACATATGTAGAGGATTACATTTGCAGAATGAATTTATCAATATCATTATTCACATTTAAAAAAAGATAAATGAAAAAAATTGGTATCATTGTAATAATGGCCGGCATAATCTTTTTTGCAGGCAAAACATTCGGGTTTCGGTCGCATAAATTAGTGAAGGCCAATGATAACAAATTGGTTTATGTACCGGTAAATGAGCCGGCCGGCACCAAATATGCAAAAGGGGCTAAAATTTATAAAGCGAAATGTGTTCCCTGCCATCAGTTGACAGGGATGGGGGTTCCCGGTGCTTTTCCTCCGTTAAAGGGCTCTGACTATTTGAAAAAAAATAAAAAATCGGCCCTCAGTCATGTCTTGAACGGTTCCAGCGAAGCTGTTACGGTAAACGGTGTCAGTTATAGCATTTCAATGCCCCCGCAGGTGGATAACTATCCGGATGCAGTAGCAGTTGTGAATTACATTTTAAATGCCTGGGGAAACAATTACGGTACGGTCACCCTTGAAGATGCCAAAAGCATTAAAATTGTCAGATAGGACCTGAGTGAAATACCTTTCTTTCAAAACCTGCATGCCGGATGAGAATCTGGTTTGCAGGTTTTTTATTACGTTTGGAGTTCAATTTACGGCCACATGAACTCTATTTATCAAAAATTAGTTGTTTACTTTCTGGCACTCAACTTGTTTGCCATTGGGGCAATTGGTACTTATTCCTATTATAAAGAAAAGGAAGCTTTGCTTTTGCGTACTTTCGATCAGCTTATTACCGTAAGGCAGGAAAAAAAGAACAGGATTACTACATTTTTCAGACAACGAATAAAGGACATGGAAAATATTGTCTTAATCCCCGGTATTCAAAAATTGTTTTTAAACCCTTCACACAAACAAAGTGTACCGGTACTTTTTTCCCACCTGTCCCTTGATGATATACAGGAATATTTAACGAATGCGGGATGTTATCAAAAGTTGTTGGTTTTACTTCATAATAACATTGCGTTAGGAATGAATGTTGAAAACAAAAACAAAAAATTTTATGTTTTGCATTCCAATGAAAAACAGAGTTTAATAAAACTGCAAAAAGAGCTGGGAAACAATAGGGAATGCATCATTAAAGAAATATATTTTAACCATACTGACAATCTGGGCACCCTGATTCTGGCAAGAAATATCTTTGACCATTCCGGTCTTCCGGCTGGTACCATTGTACTGGTAATAAAGCCGGAAGCAATCAATGATATTATGTACGAAAGCGGTTCCAATAGCGGATTGGGGAAGACGGGTGAAGTTTACCTCATCGGAAAGGACGGACTGATGCGCAGCAATTCACGATTTATAAAAAATTCGGTCTTTGAAACAAGAATCAATACGCCCGGGGCAAAGAATGCCCTTAAGGGGTTAACCGGTCAGGGGGAATTTCTTGACTACAGGAATATTCCTGTCCTGAGTGCTTATTGCCCTTTGAATTTTTCAGGTATTCACTGGGCTCTTCTCGCAGAAATCGATGCCAAAGAGGCCATGGTGCCTATTTATTCCATCCGCGATAATATTATTTATTTAAGTTTACTGATAGCCTTGCTTTCTGCGGCCGTCATAACATTTCTATCCGGCAAATTTTCCGAGCCCATCAAAAAATTAAAAGATGAAACCACCAAAATCGCCGGTGGTGAATATGGCAACTCAATTTCAGTAAAAACCCATGATGAAATAGGGGAGTTGACCGGTGCATTCAACGAAATGTCGATTCGTTTAAAAAAACAGGCAGACAGGCTGGAGGAAGAAAAAAAGCTTCGTTTGCGTTCTGTCATTGATGCCCAGGAAGAAGAACGGCAACGGCTTTCACGAGAATTGCACGATGGTCTTGGTCCCCTGCTGTTGGCTGGAAAAATGAAATTGGAAAGTGTCCGTAATGCGAGGGCCGGCATTTTAAGAAAAACCATTGATGAGGTAATGAATTTATTTTCGGATACTGTGCAGGAAATCCGATATATTACCAATAACATGATGCCTTCGGGATTAAAAGAATTCGGCCTGGGAACAGCATTACAAAACTTTTGTCAGCAAGTCATGGATGTCCATCCGGTGAAAATCCATCTGATGCTCGAATTGAACAGGGAGCATTATGAAAAAGAAGTGGAAATTTATCTTTTCCGTATTGCCCAGGAAGCTGTTAATAATGTGTTAAAACACGCTTCTGCCAAAGAAATCCATTTAAGTATAGAAGAAATCAACGGCCATCTGTATTTTACTTTTATGGATGATGGTTGTGGTTTTGATGAAAAAAATCAGAAATTTCACCGGGGCAACGGGCTTGTAAATATGAAAGAAAGAGTAAATTTGCTAAACGGTTATTTTGAACTGACCACAACTCCCGGCAAAGGAACAAGAATTGATATAGATATTCCGGTTTTATGAAAAAAATTCGCATTATTCTCGCCGATGATCACCAGCTTTTCAGGGAAGGGTTGCAGGTATTATTACAACAGATCAATAAATTGAAAGTAGTCGCCTCCGTAAAAGACGGTGATGAACTTGTTGTTGCTGTTAACAAATACAAGCCGGATGTCGTGCTATCGGATATCAGTATGCCGGGTAAAACCGGAATAGAGGTTTGCAGCCTTATTACACAACAATTTCCGGATGTTAAGTTCATTATGCTGTCTATGTATAATAATGAAGCTTTTTTTGTTAACAGTATCAAAGCAGGTGCCAAAGGTTTTCTTTCAAAAGAGATTTCAAGGGATGAATTACTAAAGGCTGTTCAAATGGTTTATGAAGGCGGAGAATATTTCGACAGGAAAATGAGTCATGAAATATTGAAAGAATATGCCCAACAATTGTCCCGGCCCAAGCCGGAGGGACCTGATAACAACATCCTTTCACCCCGTGAAAAAGAGATTATTTGCCTGGTAGCCGAAAGTTTTTCCAATGGCGAAATAGCTGAAAAATTGAGGATAAGTGTGCGTACAGTGAACGCCCATAAAAACAATATCATGCGTAAACTGCACCTGAAAAGTAATGTGGACATAGTAAAATATGCCCTTGTCAATAAAATGATCAAACTTTAAATAAGAAATTGCAGAATAGGTAAAATACCTATTATTTTTAAACTTTTACCTACTTTAAATTTACGCATTTTCTCTATTGACCAACATGTCTTTATCCATGATATTTGCAAAGTAAAGCAGATACGTGTTTATGAAAAGGATTTCTTATTTGTGTCTGATAGCACTTTTCATATTGCCTTTTATTCCGATAAGGGCGCTGGCCTATAGTGTAAATCAACCCCATAGTAAATCACATATTTTTCTCGGTGCAGATTTAATGAGCCGTTATATTTGGCGGGGAATGCAGTTTGGCGGCAACAGCCCCAGTATTCAACCTTATTTTACCTATAAAACCGGCAGTTTTGAAACAGGTGTGTGGGGTGCTTTTTCCCTTTCGGGAAAGAATTATTCACAGGAAGTGGATTTGCATGTGAGCCAGTCGTTTGCAAAAAACATGTTCACTGTTACACTGACCGATTACTTTTTCCCCGAAGAATTCGGCAACTATAACTATTTTGATTATAAAAATCAAACTACCGGCCATATCCTGGAAGGGTCTTTTGCTTTTAACGGCACGAAGAAATTTCCGCTTACTGTAATGGTGGCCACCAATTTTTATGGCGATGATGCTGCCCGTATCGAAGACGATCCCAACAGCCTTGATTTTAACAAAAAAACGGGGATTCAGTATTCCACCTATTTTGAACTGAGTTATCCTTTTAAAATCAATTTGGTGAATATCAACACTTTTATCGGTGTTAATGCCACTACCCCCCGAAAGGCTGATGTAAACACGGGATACAAAGGCGAAACCGGTTTTTACGGCAACAGGTTTGGAGTGGTGAATTTGGGATTTACTGCTTCCAGGGCTATTCAGATAACAAACAAATATGCCTTGCCCATAATGGTTTCCCTGATAACGAACCCGCAGGCGAAAAAAATATATTTTGTTTTTGGAATTTCATTTTAACATAATATTCATTTAAATTTTTAGTCATGATAGATACAGGCACAACGACTTTTATGATTTTATCAACAAGTCTTGTTATGTTGATGACCCCTGGCCTGGCTTTCTTTTATGGAGGGCTGGCCAGTAAACGGAACATTCTCGGGATTATGATCCAGACTTTTGTTTCGTTGGGACTTACAACAGTTTTATGGATTGCATTTGGCTATTCTCTGTGTTTTAGTGGAGGGCACGGTGCAATTATTGGTAACTTCGATGCTGCTTTTCTGAGGGATATTCCTTTCAATCAGATGTTCTCGGGAGGTGGTAACCAGTATCCGACTTTCATTTTTGTTGCTTACCAAATGATGTTTGCCATTATTACCCCAACCCTGATTACCGGTGCATTCATAAACCGGATTACTTTTAAAGGTTATTTGATTTTCCTGGTTTTATGGCAAATCTTTGTTTACTATCCTTTTGTTCACATGGTTTGGGGCGGCGGATTACTGCACACCTGGGGAGTTATTGATTTTGCCGGGGGCATCGTGGTTCATGCCATTGCCGGTTTTGCCGCTTTAGCATCCGTTATTTATGTCGGAAAACGAATGGACACCAAATCACCGCCTAACAGTATTCCTTTGGTAGCTATCGGAACCGGTTTGCTGTGGTTCGGCTGGTACGGATTTAATGCCGGCAGTGAACTGCGGGTTGATTCTGTTACGACACTGGCTTTTCTGAATACCGATGTGGCCGCTTCTTTTGCTGCCATTACCTGGTTGATCATTGAATGGAGCCGTGCAAAAAAACCGAAATTTCTCGGTTTGCTGACAGGTGCTGTCGCCGGACTGGCAACCATTACCCCTGCTGCCGGTTACGTTCCATTATGGGCTGCCATAGTCATAGGAATTTCAGCCGGTACAGTTTGTTATATTGCAGTACAGTTTAAAAACAAACTCGGCTGGGATGATGCCTTAGACGTTTGGGGCGTACACGGAATAGGAGGTATGCTGGGCGTTGTCCTGCTCGGTGCTTTTGCCTCAACGGCTGTGAATGCACACGGCGCCAACGGCCTTGTCTTTGGTGGTGGCACTTTCTTTTTGAAAGAGGTAATTGCCGTGGTAATTGCAGCAGCCTATGCTTTTGGTTTTACCCTGCTCATGTTGTATCTGATAAACTTCATAACACCTGTAAAAGTGAAACCGGAAGAAGAGGAGGTTGGACTTGATGAAGCGGAACTGGGAGAAAAAGCTTACGATGAAGGAGCTTTGTGAGACAGAATAAATGATTGAAATATGATAAAAAAGCCGGCGTAAATGCCGGCTTTTTTTATTCCTGCCGAAAAAATTTCAAAGGAAAACAGCGGGAAAGAAAGCGTGGTTTCACTAAAAAGTTGTTGTTCATCTCTTTGAAGGCCGGATTCTGAGAGTATAGCAATTATTAAACATCTGATGAATGTTGATTCACTGTTTTCAGAAAGTCTTCCAGAGTATTATTGAAAACTTCTTTTTGATCCAAAGGCGTACCATGACGGCTGTTTTTAATAATACTCAGTTTTGCATTTTTTATTCGAAGGTGGATGAACCTAAACCATGAATAAACAACAAAGGCATTCCTTGTCCGTGTATTTCGTAGTAGATATTAATGTATCACAGGAAAGAAGAGGCATTGTTTTGATTTTTTGATGTACAAATGTAATGTTAATTTGAACAATTTAAAAATCAATGTGCAAGACTATTTATTTTTTTCAGTTACTTACAAAAGCAAGGCTCCTGACGTTCTGAAAACAGAAATCCCGACCTTTCGGCCGGGATTTTGTTTTGC
>JALUYM010000204.1 GCA_027018745.1 Bacteroidales bacterium
CACCCTACACCGCGCGCTATGGTTGCCGACAATGACTTAGCATTGGGCCGTATTGTAGAGGCTGTAAGTAAAAGTCGTTTTTGGAAAAACACTGTTATTTTTGTTACTGAAGATGACTCACAAAACGGATGGGATCATGTGTCGGCATATCGTACTGTAGCAATGGTAATAAGCCCTTACAGCAAAACAGGTAAAGTAGTTTCTACAAATTACAACCAAACATCCATGATTCGTACCATTGAACAAATTTTGGGCTTGCCGCCAATGAATATTATGGATGCTTCGGCAAAACCGATGTTTGACGTTTTTACCAATCAACCGGATTTTTCTGCTTATAAGCCTCTAAAAAATAATATTCCATTAAATGAAATGAATCCTCCACTAAGTGCATTAAAAGGAAACGCAAAAGAATTTGCAAAAGAATCTTTACAAATGGCACAGAAAGGTATTGATGCCGGAGATGACCAGCTATTTAACAGAATATTATGGGAAGCATCAAAAAAAGGAAAACCTTATCCTGAAAAATATTCAGGTAATGAAAAAGATTGGGATGACTAAACCATAGCTTTTAATGGCTGGAAAGGAATAAATTACTTTTTCAGCCGTTAAAAATAAGGTTGCGCTTTTAAAAAGTCTTTTATTTTTTTTGTAAGAGCATCATATTCAAGTAAAAACCCATCATGGCCATAATCTGAATGAATGCGGTGTAATATGGCATTAGGGATATACTTTTCTATTAATTCCTGATCTTCCTTTGGGAAAAGTATGTCGGTATCAATAGCGATGCCTAAGGTTCGGGCTTTTATTTTTTGCAAAGCAGTTTTAAGTCCTCCTCTGTTTCGTCCCACATGATGACTATCGAAAGCTTTAGAAAGCACATAATAAGAGTAAGCATTAAAGCGCTGCGCTAATTTTTCACCCTGATATTGTTGATATGATACAGCTTTTAGGTTTTCAGAATCATCATCAGGCAGTCTGGGCTGAGTAATATTATAAGCTTTTGCATTACGATAACTTAATAAAGCCATGGCCCTGGCCGCTTTCATTCCTTCTATGCCGCCGAGGGGATTATTTTCGAAAAAACTTTTATCAGCACGAATTGCCATGCGTTGTGTTTCATTCAAAGCAATATTCCATGGTGTTGCCATTACACCGCCGGCAATAATAATCAGGTTTTCTATTAATTCCGGTTCCATTATGGCCCATTCTACAGACTGAAAACTACCAATACTTCCCCCGGTAATAACTTGTATTTTTTTTATTGCCAGGTGTTTTCTAAGTTCTATATGGGCATTCACCATATCTCTAATGGTGATATCCGGAAAATTCTGATACCAGGTATTACCATTTTCGTTTATTGATAAAGGTCCGGTAGTTCCATAACACGAACCCAACACATTGGCACATACTATAAAATGCTTTTCCGGGTCAAAAACTTTACCTGTACCTACAAGGCCACTCCACCAGTCGGCAACATCCGAATTTGCTGTGAGTGCATGGCATATCCAAACTACATTATCACCGGTGGAATTAATTTCACCATAAGTATGATAAGCAATTTCAACACCGGAGAGTTTTTTACCGCTCTCCAGTGTAAAGTCCTTCTTTAACCTAAAAATTTTCATTTCAGAATTATATTTTATTGAATGCCTGTATAAAATCCTCTTTCAAATCGTCAATATGTTCAATTCCTACTGAAAGCCGTAATAGTGAAGGCCCTATACCTACAGCTTTTAACTCAGCATCACTTAATTGCTGGTGTGTAGTCGAAGCCGGCTGAATAATCAGTGTACGCGTATCTCCAACATTTGCAAGGTGGCTTACCAGTTTTAAATTTTCCACAAAACGTTCAGTTGTTTCTTTAGAACCTTTTACAGTAAAACTCAATACCGCTCCGAAACCATGCTGAAGATATTTTTTTGCATTTGCATGCCTCGGATCACTGGGGAGACCAGGGTAGGAAACATTCTCAACTTTCGGGTGTTCCAAAAGCCACTGTGCCAACGAAAGAGTGTTATCTACCGAACGCTGCACCCTTAACGATAATGTTTCAACACCCTGAAGAATAAGGAAGGCGTTAAAAGGACTAAGTGAAGGTCCGAAATCGCGAAGCCCTTCCACCCTTGCCCTGATAATAAATGAAATATTCCCGAAATCAGAATCTTTACCAAAGACATCGGAGAAAACAAGACCATGATAACCTTCCGAAGGTTCAGAAAACTGCGGGTACTTTCCATTGCCCCAGTCATATTTTCCACCATCAATAATAACTCCTCCGATGCTATT
>JALUYM010000205.1 GCA_027018745.1 Bacteroidales bacterium
AATTCGTGAAATTCGTTGGAAAAAAAGCTGATACCGCCGGCATCAACAAACAATCAGGAGCTATTTGCCAACGAATTTCACGAATTACACGAAGGGTTTTCCGCCGGCGGAAAACAAACAGCTATGCCCTGTTTCTGGCACAATACTTGTATAAATTGGTTGAAAACCATTAAGATACATCCCATGAAAAAAGTACTTTTTATCCTGGCCGTTCTCTCCGTTTCATGGCTCGGCTTTGTGGGTTGTAATAAAAACGCCAATTTTTATGAAGGCACGTTTATGAAAGGTAATACAGCAGATTGCCAAAACGTTGTAACCATTACGAAGTCCATCCGGGACGGTCTGCCCGTAAACACTTCCCTTTATGTGACTTTTACAGACAGCACACGGGCAACACGGTTGAAAGACCGCGAAAAAATCACCTTTAAAATTATCAAATACCATCGCGATACCGTTGGCCATTTTGCCAATTGCCTATGGGCTGATTATGATGCCGACATTGAACTGGAAAATTAAAAAAATAAGATAGTCAGTGATATTACTTTAAACCCATGAAAAATTTAAGGTTAATCTTTCTTTATTTTCTATTAGTCATGATAAGTAGTTGTAGAAAGAACCCTGTCAATCAGATAACAATGCCTATTCCAAATGGCGATTTTGAACAATGGAATAGTTGGCCCGTACTGATAAACTGGCAAACAAACAGTTGCCCTTTGTGTATGACCCCTATTAATGAATATGTGGTTAAAAAAGATAGTTTGGCATACCATGGTAAATATGCTGCGAAATTTATTTTTAACGGCCTTTATAAAAGTCGCGCCCGAAATAAATTTGCCATCTCTACGCATCCCACTTTATTGACCGGTTATATTAATTCCAGGATTATGCCCGGAGATTTTGCTAAAATTTCCATTGATATTTTCTACAAAAAACAGGTTGTTGATAGTGGAAGGTTATATGAAACTTCATCAACTACAAATTATAAGGAATTTAAAATACCAATAACCGGCAATTCATTAAAAGCCGATTCGGCGGAAATAACTATTGTTGGAGGAGGGAAACTACATACGGAATTAACTGTTGATTACTTGACCTTAATCAGGAAGTAAAGGAACCCAAAGCCTGCAACATTGGTTTATTGCGACACCATAAACAGTTGTAAAAATGACAATTAACATAAAAGAAAATACTTGTAAACAGAAAAACAAAACAAAAACCATGAAAAAAATAATACTATGAAACGATTATTTTTCTTGTTGTTACTGGGACTGGCACTGGGTTACGGGTGCCGTAAAGTCAACACGTCCCACACGGTGATAAACCACAAAATGATCCCCAATTACGATTTTGAAAATTGGCCACCAGGCGGTGTAATATGGTTTCTTCCCGGTTGGACAACAAGTAATGATTATATGGATCTTAAAGTCACAGATGTTGCCCCTGATTCGTTAAATGTTTATCATGGCCGGTATGCCATGAGACTGTTAGCAACCTTTGAAGGCGCCTGGGCTCATGCAAAAACCAAATTTCCCATTACCGTACATCCTTTGGGTTTGCGGGCTTATGTAAAATGTGATCTTACCCCGTCGGATACGGTTTCAATACGGATAAAGATATTTTACAAAGGCAAAGAAATCGATAGCGGCACATGGTTTGGGACAAAGTCTATTGAAAATTATAAACAGATTAATATCCCTATCAGCCAATTTTCAACTTTAGCTGACTCAGCTATGATTGAAATCAGGAGTGGGGATCATATTATCATGAATAATCAACACTTCGTAAAAGGAAGCGTTTTTTGGGTGGACTATTTGTCTTTTCTGCTTAAAAATTAAAATTTATTCTTGAATACCTGCACTCTCTCCCCCACGTTTACAACGTGAGTGAACCTATAATTCAACCTGTTAAAAGTCAGAATAAATCCGTCCGCGTTTAAAACGCGGTCGGGGGAAGCGTTTTTCTTTGCGCCGACGGCACAAAGAAAAACAAGTTCGTGTAATTCGCGTAATTCGTTGGAAAAAAAGCTGATACCGCAGGCATCAACAAACAATCAGAAGCTATTTGCCAACGAATTGCACGGATTACACGAAGGGTTTTCCGCCAGCGGAAAACAAATAATTTGTATAATTGTAATCTAATTCAGTCCTAATAATAGGGAGTTGGTGCAAAAGGTAGTTAGTAAAAAGGTTTTTTATTTCGTTAAAATGTTTAAAAACAAATTCCTATGGAAACAGAGCTTCATATCAATCCGAAAACTACAGCAGTGATTATCATAGACTTACAG
>JALUYM010000206.1 GCA_027018745.1 Bacteroidales bacterium
GAACACATCAACCTGGGAGGAGGGTTGGGCATTAATTACGAAAATCCGGATGCCGAACCTGTTCCCGATTATGAAAGGTTCTTTGATACCATCCATCAACATTTGAAGGTACGGGAAAACCAAAAGGTCCATTTTGAGCTGGGCCGTTCTGTCGTAGGACAAATGGGCAGTCTGATATCAAAAGTTTTGTATATCAAAAAAGGCCTGAACAAGAATTTTATGATCCTTGATGCAGGAATGACCGATTTGATACGCCCGGCACTTTATGGCGCCCAGCATAAAATTCAAAATATTTCGAGCCCCGAAGTACAGATCATGAATTATAAATACGATGTAGTGGGGCCTGTTTGCGAAACATCTGACAGCTTTGATGACAATGTTATGCTCCCCATGTCCAAACGGGGTGACCTGGTGGCTATCCGGAGCACGGGGGCTTATGGGGAAATAATGGTTTCCCAGTATCTTTTGCGCGATAAACCCAAAGCGGTGTACTCGGACGAAATTAAAGATAGTAACGGAAATTTAATCATCCCACAAAAAACAGCATAAAAAATGTGGCAGGCACAACACATATTAAAAAGAAATATCAGCGTAATCATTATTTTTCTCATAGCGATGGCAATGTTTGATTCCTGCTCCGAGACCAATCAATCCATGTTGGTCTCGGAGATTACAGGCAGCATAGATTCATTACAACAGGTTTATGCACCTGACAAACGGGTCACCGTGTGGGACGTTTCAGTGCAGAAAAAAGGGAATAAAATAGTAGTAAACGCCGAGGTGGAAGGCAGGAAAGCCCTGGCAGCCTTGTTGCAATTAAAAGAAAAATATCCGTCGTTAAATATAAAGGTAAAATTACTGCCTGATCTTCCTGTAAACGAAAGATATGCCTTGGTGAACAATTCTGTTTGCAATATTAGAAAGAAAACCACACGCAAATCTGAAATGCTGAACCAGGCTTTGCTTGGAACACCCTTAAAGGTTTTTAAAAAGAAAGGTGATTGGTATTACGTGCAGACTCCAAATCAATATCTTGGCTGGGTCAACAAGGCGGCCATTGTCCTTTTTGATTCAGTATCGTTGCGAAAATATGAAACGGGGGAAAAAGTTGTTTTTAACAGGCAATGTGGTTTTTCCTATTCAAAACCGGACAGCAGATCGCAGGATGTCAGTGACCTGGTAATTGGATGCATTTTGCCGGTAAAAGGAGAGGTGAAGGGGTTTTATCAGGTGGAATACCCGGATGGCCGTATGGCTTTTGTTAAAAAGAGACAGGTTATGGCTTTGCATACGCTTATGCAGAAAAAGCCTACGCAGGAAGGAGTGGTTAAAACAGCGCTTAAATTTAACGGTATACCTTATTTGTGGGGTGGTTTTTCATCAAAGGGCATTGATTGCAGCGGATTAACATCAACTGTTTATTTTCTGAATGGGATTATCCTTCAACGGGATGCAGATGAGCAGGCAAAATATGGTAAAGTAATTACAACCAGATTTGATGATACAAAATTACAACCGGGCGATTTGTTATTTTTCGGGCCAAATGCCAAAGGTGCTTTACAAGGGAAAGTAACCCATGTAGCCATGTACATTGGCCATGGGTATTTTATACAGTCTGCAGGCAGGGTAAAGATAAGTTGCATGGATAAGTCGAAAGCCGATTATGCAGCTGAATACGGTGCCCGTTTTATTCGTGCCAACCGTATCATTGGACAAAAAAACGGAAATACAATACAAAAAATTAACAGTAATTCATTATATAAATTGTTAGAAACGAAATAGGACGAACAGGATGCTTTTAAACAGAAGGAATTTTACAAAAATTTTAGGAATTACAGCAGCAGGTGCCATGCTGCCAAAACCAACTTTTGGAAGAACGGCACCGGCTTTTATTAAAACCAGGGAAAGCGGAAAAATGAAACTTACCTTTAAACCTTATCCATTACAAATGGAACACACCTTTACGGTGGCGGAATATTCACGCAATTCAACTCCGGATGTGCTGACGCAAATTGAATACGATGGCATAACAGGCTATGGTGAGGCTTCCATGCCACCCTATCTTGGAGAATCTATTGCCAGTGTAACAAAATTTCTTCAAAAGGTAAACCTGAAGCAATTCTCCGACCCGTTTAGGGTGGATGATATCCTGACTTATGTGGATTCCATTGCGGAAGGCAATCCGGCGGCAAAAGCCTCAGTTGATATCGCCTTGCATGATTTGCTGGGGAAACTTGTCAATCAACCACTTTACAAATTGTGGGGGCTGGATCCAAAAAAAACCCCCGATACCGATTTTACCATTGGTATTGATAAGCCGGCTGTGGTCCGTGAGAAAACGAAAGAAGCCGTAAAAGCCAAAGAGCATTTTAAGGTGTTAAAGGTAAAACTGGGACGTGGAACTGACCAGGAAATGATCAATGCGGTAAGGTCAGTAACCAATTTGCCATTGTATGTCGATGTAAACCAGGGATGGAAAGATAAAAACAAAGCGCTTGACATGATTTACTGGCTCAAAGAAAAGGGGGTTGTTTTTGTGGAGCAGCCCATGCCGAAAAACCAGGTAGATGATATGGCCTGGCTTACCGAGTACAGTCCTTTGCCCACCATGGCAGATGAAGCTTTTCAAAGACTGCCCGATATTGTGGATAAGATCAAAGGGGTCTATTCGGGTATCAATATTAAATTAATGAAAAGTACCGGGCTTTACGAAGCACAAAAAATGATAACGGTGGCCCGTGCACTGAAAATGAAAGTTATGGTGGGATGTATGACTGAAACATCCTGTGGCGTGTCGGCGGTTGCCCAACTTTCTCCTTTGGTGGACTGGGCAGACCTGGATGGCAATTTATTGATTAAAAATGATCCTTTTACCGGGATGAAAGTCGTTAACGGAAAAGTGACACTCAACGACTGGCCTGGGATAGGAGTAAAAAAAGTTTGATAAATGAACCCAAATAAATATATAGTTGGTTTCTAACTATGATATTTTTCACCGGGTAATCAGAAAAAATAGGATAAAATAAAGATAAAATTAAAAATCATTCATTCAAGTATTCATTTAAAATTTTAAGCTTATGAAAAAAATGATGTACAGGTTTTTGTTCCTTTTAACGGTGTTTATCACAGTCACCCCAATGTTATTTGCCCAGTCGCAAATAGTTACAGGGACTGTAAAAGATGCCACCGGGGCCGGATTACCGGGGGTAAACATTAAAATAAAAGGGACTTACACCGGAACCGTGACCGACCTCAATGGAAAGTACAGTATTAAAGCCCCTCAGGGAAGCACTTTGGTCTTTTCATTTGTAGGTTATGTTACCAAAGAAGTGAAAGTTTCCGGCCATGTACTGAATGTTGTCATGCAGCAAAGTGTGAGTAATCTGGGGCAGGTTGTTGTGACGGCTTTCGGTATTAAAAAACAGAAAAGGCAATTGGGTTATGCTGTAACCGAAATTCAGGCAAAGAACCTGCAATTAGGCGCCAGGACAAATCCTATTGCCGCTTTACAAGGCAGGGTAGCCGGGGTGCAGATTTCCCGTACTTCGGGATCGCCTGCCGGAGGTACCGATATCCTGATACGGGGCCTTTCTTCTATAAATCCCAACAGAAATAACCAGCCGCTGATCATTGTTGATGGACTGGCTATTGATAATACAACTTTTGCAGGGAACGTATTGCCCAGCTCGGGTTCCAACGCTGTAGGCAGCGGGTCTCAATTTTCGTTTGCCAACAGGGCCATGGATATTAACCCGGACGATATTGCCAGTTTTACTGTATTGAAAGGTGCTGCTGCTACTGCATTGTATGGTGTGAGGGCAGCTAATGGTGCTATTGTCATTACTACCAAAGAAGGTCAAAAAGGCAGGCCGAAAATTAACCTGTCTGTTTTTACCACTTTTAGGAGAATAGTGAAAACTCCTGCTTTACAGAAAACTTATCGTGAAGGAAACAGAACTACCAAAATTCCGGGTGCTGTTATTGATCCGAACGTTCCGGGCGGTTATCTTCGTCCGGGCAGTTTT
Source organism: Bacteroidales bacterium (assembly GCA_027018745.1). Classification (GTDB taxonomy): domain Bacteria; phylum Bacteroidota; class Bacteroidia; order Bacteroidales; family F082; genus Sulfidibacterium. The sequence goes on from JALUYM010000206.1 coordinate 4,026, forward strand.
GCCTTCTACTCGTGGGGTGTTCCGTTCTCCGCTAATTGGTTTATTATGCCCAATGGCGATTCTATTGATCTGAGGCATGATGGATTTCACAATCCTTATGATTTGTTTAAAACAGGGGTTAATAAAGATCTGATCCTTAATATTAGCGGAGCAAGCAGCAAATTTAATTACTTCTTCTCCGCCGGTTGGACAAGGGATAACGGTACTTTGCCCAATACCAGTTATGATAAAAAAACTTTCAGGGTTAATGCCGGTTACCAGATCCTTAAAAACCTGAAACTTTCTTCCTCTGTAACTCTTACCAAATCAGATGCCGTCAGGGCCAACGCGGGAGATAAATCGGTATTTAGTTCCCTTTCGTACTGGTCGGCAACTTTCCCCATCAATGATTGGGAATATCCTGATGGAAGGGAGAAAAACTATACCAATGGCATTATTGACAACCCAAGGTATTTTCTGGAAAGAAGTAACCAAAGAGATGACCTGACCCGTTGGATTGCCAACTCTACCATCAACTGGCATCCTTTTAAATGGATGAATGTTACCTATTCAGGCCAGATTGATAACTATTCTGAAATGCGTAATCGTTTTGTCCCGCCCGATTTGGATGTCGGATCACATGTTCATGGATTTATTGTAAACGAATACATAAATTACAGAGGTTTGGAATCAAACCTCTTGGTTACCATGAACCATGACTGGACTAAAGACTTTCATTCCAGCTTAACATTAGGAAACCAGGTATATGATACCAAAAGGGATTATGCCTATATCCGCGGGGAAGATTTGAACCTTCCTGATATTAACGACATAAGCAACACTCTGAATATTTTCGCCGGAACCAGCCTTGTCCGGTTAAGAAACGTTGGTGTTTTCGGATCATTGAACCTTAATTTTAAAAGGACTTTGTACCTGACACTTACCGGCCGGAACGACTGGGTATCAACGCTTCCCAAAAATAACAGGTCCTTCTTTTACCCTTCGGTAAGTGCTTCTTATGTGTTTACTGAAAATATTTTCAAAAACAGCAATGTAATTGATTTTGGTAAAATCAGGATTTCCTGGGCACAGGTTGGTAAAAGCCCCGGTTTTGGCAGGGTAGGTCATTATTTTATCCGGGATGGTTCTTTCCCGTTTAACGGTGCAGGTGGATACCGTTCCAGTACGGCTTTGGGTGATCCCAACATCAAGCCTGAAAGGGATAACAGTTTTTCGACAGGTACAAACCTGCATTTTTTCAAAAACCGTTTGAGAGTAGATTACACTTACTATGTTACGAATGTTACCAATCAGATTTTCACTGTCGGAACAGCCTATTCATCCGGTTTAAGTGGTGTTACCAGAAATGCGGGTGATTACAGAACGTGGGGGCACGAAATTTCCGTTAGCGGTGATGTGATAAGGACCAATAAGGTTCGTTGGGAAATTTATACGAACTGGTCAAGAAATACAGGAAAAGTTATCTCTCTCCCCAAAGACCTGAAAGAGATTATCTTTATGGGTGACCGCATTACCTCCAAAGTGAAAGTGGGCGATGCCCTTGGAAGTTTGTACGGCTGGGTATTTCAGACTGTTCCGGGTGGACAACGTTATGTTGCTCCCGATGGACATTGGATCATCACAGGTTCCAAGAATAGTGGCTATTTTTATACTAATGGAAACCAAATGGTTAAAGTAGGGAATGCTTTTCCAAAATTTATCACCTCTTTAGGAAATAACTTTACCTGGAAGAACCTGAATATCAATGTTCTGATCGAGTGGAAAAATGGAGGTGACCTGTATGACAGGGGTTACCGGAACAGCCTGAGAAATGGTAATTTGCTGGAAACAGCCTATCGTGACAAGACTGCTATTTTAAAAGGTATGAAAGATGATGGTCATGGAGGATATGTAAAAAATGATATTCCGCTGATGATCTCTGCAAACAATTATTACAGGGACTGGAGGCATTATAATGATGCTGCAGAAGTTTTGTTAGAGAATGGGTCATGGGTTAAGCTCAGAAGTGTAAGCGTTTCGTATACCTTCCGGGGACCACGCATAAAAAGTGCCCATATTCGCAATTTGACCGTTTCTGCCGGTGCCAGTAATATTATTATTTGGACGCCATTTAAAGGTTTCGATCCTGAAGCAAACGCATTTGGTGCCGGAAGTAACATTTACGGCTATACCGGCTTAACTACCCCGTTAAGTCAAAATTATTATTTTGGTATCAAATTCGGATTTTAAAATGTAAAGATTATGAAATATATACTAAAAACTATTATGGTTGTAGTCTTCCTCGTCGGTATTTCAGGATGTGGAAAAAACTACTTTAATGTGAATACACCTTCCGGGACTGTATCTGAATCTCAGCTGAGTATGAACGATTTATTGGCTCCTGTTATTTTCCATACTGTTTACGCCTATTACAATGCTGAAACAGTTTTTGGAAATTATGCGCAAAATTTTGTAGGACAGGGGGGCACTTCTGCAGGTGTAACTACAATCGCAGGAACCTGGAGCGATGTCTATTTATATGATTTGCCCAACCTGAAAGTTATCAGGCAAAAAGCAAAAGCCCTAAATGCTAAACATTTTGATGCTGTAGCCCAGATTCTTATTGCTATGAACCTTGGCCTGGCTACGGATAGTTGGGAAAATGTTCCTTATTCCAAAGCTTCTGAGGGAGCTGCCGATCTCACCCCTTCCTATGATACGCAGGAAGCAATTTATAACGATATATTCAATTTGCTGAATAATGCTATTGCTGAGTTGGAAGGACCGGATAATTCGGGATTTGCCCCGAATGCACATTCCGATATTATCTACCGTGGCGATTTAACCAAATGGCTTAAAACGGCTTATACACTGAAAGCCCGTTATGAATTGCATTTGATCAACAGAAAAGGTGCTGTGGCTGCAGCCCAGGCTGCCCTGGCCGCTATTGCCAAAGGTTATTCTTCCAATTCTGATGACTTTCAGATGTTTTTCACTTCAAGGCATATCAATCCATGGTATTCTGAAGAAGTGCTGGCAAAACATACAGGTAATTATCACCATGTAATTTGTGACCGTTTGGTGAGCTATATGGATGGAACTACTTTCCCGTTTAAAGGCGGAGTGGTGACCATGGACCCGCGTCTGCCCATATATGCCCAGCCTTCTGATGGCAGCAACAATTACAGAGGATATGTCAGTGGTGGTCATGGCCTTTCGGGCGATGGGTCAGCAGCTAATACCGATTTTCGTGAAGAGGGTTATTATACCAACCAGACTTCGCCCATCGTTATCTTGTCTTATGCCGAAGCCCTGTTCATTAAAGCAGAAGCTGATTTTTTGGCCAATGGGGGAACGCCGACAAGTATAGGTACTACAGCTGATGGCTATGCCGCTTACCTTGCCGGCATCCAGGCTAATATGTCAAAGCTGGGTGTGTCTTCAGCCTCATCGGCTGCTTATCTCGCCGATCCTTCTGTGGGTATGGGAGCAGCCAACCTGAAACTGCAGGATATTATGCGGGAGAAATATATTGCCGATTTTCTGAATCCTGAAACATATGTTGATCTGAGAAGATACAATTTTTCAACGGATGTTTTTCCCGATTTTTCTTTACCGGCAGACAATGCTCAAAGTCAATTCCCGGGGAAATGGCTCGACCGTGCACAATATCCTACTACAGAGGTAAACAGAAATCCTGATAATGTTCAGGCTAATGAAAAATCACCTGATGTCCCTGTTTGGTGGCAGCAAAAATGATACTTTTAACAAACACTAATTAAAAGAAAAAGAAGGTGAGTATGAAAGAAAGGACAAGGCAGGTTGTTTAGTTAACGTGCCTGTTCTTTCTTTTTTTTAAAGTTTATTTATAAGAATAAATAGCCCAATTAACATTTCCCAAAAAATGCCTGATAGAAGAACATTCCTGAAAAGTATGGTTGCAATGGGTGCGCTTGCTGCCATGCCAAACCTCAAAGCGTTTTCACAGGAAAACCTGATAAATATCAAACCCAAGCCCAGAAAGATCCTTCCCAAAAGGTTGGAAAAAGGCAATGTGATAGGCCTTGTTACGCCGGGAAGTCCCATTACCAAAGATGAATTGAAAGAAACAGTAACCAAACTGGAGGATATGGGTTATAAAACCTATTACAGGCCTTCGGTATTGTCGGTATACGGTTATTTTGCCGGAACAGACAAGGAAAGAGCGGATGAATTGATGCACATGTTCACCAATAAACAGGTGGATGCCATTATGTGTGTCAGGGGCGGATATGGTTCCATCCGTATCTTAAATATGCTGGACTATAATAAGATACAAAAAAATCCGAAAATTTTTATCGGCTACAGTGATATTACTGCATTGCTGTCTTCCATTAATGAAAGAACGGGGTTGGTTTGTTTTCACGGACCGCTGGGTATATCTGATTTTAACGATTATACCCTTCAATCGTTTGAAAGGGTATTGATTCATCCCCGTTCAAAATATAAATATCCTTACCAGCGGGAAGAGAATACTGAAAATAATCCGGAATTTGATTTTTATACCATATCAAGCGGTGTGGCCGAAGGAGAGTTAATCGGAGGCAACCTGAGTGTTTTGGCTTCCATGGCTGGCAGCAATTTTGAAACTGACTTTGAAAACAAAATTGCTTTTCTGGAAGAGATTGAAGAGAAAACATACCGCGTGGACCGCATGCTTACACAGCTTGTTCAGGCAACCAATATCCGAAAAGCCAATGGAATTGTTTTAGGTGTTTTTTATAAGTGCAATATCAATGATAAACCGACATTGACTTTGAGACAGGCCATTACCGATATTTTAAAACCTTTGGATATTCCGGTAGCTTATGGCTTTCCTTTTGGTCATATTAAAACAAAAATGACTATTCCCGTTGGTATTAATGCGAAATTCAATGCCGGCAGAAGGACCCTTAAATTATTGGATAATGCAGTTGTTTGAAAATAACATAACATCATGAAAGACCGTCATGCATTTATCAGGTTCTTTTTAATAAATTTGTAAAAACAGAAAGTTGGGTTATTAAACAGTTTTAGCCTTAACTTTTGATGATTGCGAAGTTGATTTTACTTTGTGTGTTAGAGCAGGCAGAGGTGCTTTTATCAATGATACGTATGAAAAGAATGGCATGAACAAAAAAAACATTACCGAATCTCCTTCGAGGTATTCAAATCTTGATCGTCAGTCCGTAAAAGAGTTACTGGAGAACATAAACCAGGAAGACACGCTGGTCCCCTTTGCTGTTAAAGGACAAATTCCCCAAATAGAGAAACTGGTTGTGGCTTTGGTAGACCGTATCAAATCGGGTGGGCGGTTGTTTTACCTCGGAGCAGGGACAAGCGGCCGCCTGGGGATATTGGATGCTTCGGAAATCCCTCCTACTTTTGGTGCGCCTTATGATTTGGTTATAGGTTTGATAGCCGGGGGCGACAGTGCCATTCGCAAAGCGGTCGAGTCGGCAGAAGATGATCCTGAACAAGCCTGGAAAGATATGGCGCAATTTAAACCCACAGCCAAAGATACAGTGGTCGGAATTGCTGCTTCGGGCAGGACACCCTACGTCATTGGCGGGGTGAAAAAGGCCCGGCAGAAAGGTATGCTTACGGCATGCATTACGAATAACCCCGACACAGCCCTCGCTGCTGCAGTGGAAATCCCCATTGTCGTTATTGTCGGGCCGGAATTTGTAACCGGCAGTACACGTATGAAGTCGGGAACCAGTGCCAAGCTGGTGCTGAATATGATTACTACTACAACCATGATAAGACTGGGAAAGGTGAAAGGTAACAAAATGGTGGATATGCAGTTGACCAATCAAAAACTGGTGGAAAGGGGCTCGCGTATGATTATGGAAGAAACCGGATTGGAACCGGGAGAAGCCAGAAGGTTGCTGCTTTTATATGGTTCGGTAAGAGAAGCCCTCGATGCCTGGAAAAGTATTAATGAACAAAAAGGAGATGAAAATGAAAAATAAATTCTTTCTGCAATTGGTTGCTTTTATACTGTTTTGCAGCATGGGCTTTGTTGCCGGGGCAACAGCCCAAAACAATTCTTCGGTGCCGGCTTTCCGGAAAGATATGGAGAATCACTGGGTTGATTCGGTGTTCAGTTCCCTTACTCCCAACGAACGTATTGCACAATTAATTTTTGTGCCTGCTTATTCTAATTGCGACATAGCACATGAAGAAGTGATAATCGATTTGATAAGAAAATACAAAATCGGAGGGTTAATATTTTTTAAAGGTACCCCCAAAAGGCAGGCTGTGCTGACCAATTATTACCAATCACAGTCGAAAGTTCCGTTGATGATTGCCATGGATGCGGAATGGGGCCTGCACATGCGATTGTCAAATACCATTCATTTCCCTTACCAAATGGCCCTTGGCGCTATTAGTAACGACAGCTTAATCTATCAAATGGGGCTGGAAATAGGGAAAGAGTTGAAAAGGGTAGGAGTTCAAATGAACCTTGCCCCCGTTGTGGATATCAATAATAATCCCAATAATCCTGTTATTAATTTCCGTTCTTTTGGAATGGATAAAAAGCAAGTGGCTGCCAAAGGTATTGCTTACATGAAAGGGTTGCAGGATGAGGGAATTTTGGCTACTGCCAAACATTTTCCCGGTCATGGTGATACAAATAAAGATTCCCATAAAACACTTCCTGTAGTGCCATACAGCAGGACCAGGCTTGATACGCTCGAACTTTTCCCTTTCCGGCAAATGGTTCATGCAGGGGTATCTGCCGTCATGACGGCCCATTTGTATGTCCCGGCCCTGGATCCTACGCCCCATTTGGCATCATCCCTTTCCAAACCTATTGTGACGGGGGTTTTAAAAGACAGTTTGGGGTTCAAAGGCCTGGTTATTACCGATGCATTGAACATGAAAGGGGTAACCAAATATTTTCCTCCCGGAAAGGTTGAAGTCAAAGCCCTCGAAGCAGGAAATGATATTCTGGATTTTGTTCAGAATGTGCCCCTGGCCATTAAAGACATCAGAAAAGCTATATCCAAAGGTGTTATTTCTTGGAATGAGATTAACCGTCATTGCAAAAAAATACTGGCTGCCAAATACTGGGCCGGCCTGGCACATTGGAACCCGGTTGATACCTGTCATTTAATCCGTGATTTGAATCCCCCGTCTGCCCGTGTTCTAAACCGTAAGCTTATCAGGGCTTCTTTGACAGTACTCAGGGATAATAACGGGGTCCTTCCGATAAAGGACCTCGCCCATCAGCGGATTGCTGTTGTTGCTATCGGCAGTAGCAGCCCGATTCCTTTTCAGAAAATGCTGGCCAATTATACCCGGACAACAAACTTTTTCTGGAATGATGATACGCTCAGGGGACCGGATATTTCGGGGTATCCTCCAAGAACTCATTCTGATTTGATATATCATCGCGAGTTAATAAAATGGCTTGAAACAGTTCATAAGCCGGAAGGAAGGGGCGTTTCAGACAGTTTGCTGTTGAAACTGCTGCATCCTTACAACCTGATTATTGTGGGAATTACCCATATGAGCCAGTATCCTCAGCGGAATTTCGGGATTACCCCCCGCATGCTTGATTTTTTGCATAAGCTTATGGCTTCCCACAAAACGATTGTAACGGTTTTTGGAAACCCGTTTTCATTGAACAAAATGCCCGGGATAGAAAAAGCGGATGGACTTGTTTTAACTTATGAAGATACGCCTTTGTTTCAGAATTTATCTGCCCAGTTGATTTTTGGTGCTTTCGGCTCTCATGGCACACTGCCTGTCCGGTTGAACCATTTTCCCATAAACTACGGGATTTTCACTCCTTCACTTTCGCGACTGGCCTATGGCCTGCCCGAAGAACAGGGTATGAATTCGGCTTACCTTGACAGGAAAATTGATTCCATTGCACAGGAAGGGGTTGATTCTATGGCTTATCCCGGATGTGAAGTGCTGGTAGCACGCAACGGGATGGTGGTTTTTCATAAAACTTATGGCTACCATACTTACTACAAACGGGAAAAAGTAAATGATAATGATCTTTTTGATTTTGCTTCCGTAACAAAAGTTACCGCTGCCCTTCCTGCTATTATGAAATTGTACGACGAAAATAAAATTAAGTTGGATGTGCCATTTTATACCTATTGGCATGCTTTTAAACATTCCAATAAGAAAGATATCACGTTTCGTGAAGTTCTGGCACACCAGGCCGGGTTGCAAGCTTGGATACCTTACTGGAAAAAGGCTGTAAAACCAAATGGAAAATTTAAAAGAAGAATTTTTAGATGTGACTCTTCGGCAAGGTTCGATGTTCCGGTTATTCAGGGCTTGTATATGAACAGAAACTACAGGAAAACCATGTACCGTGAAATAAAAAAGTCTCCAGTTTCTCCTATAAAAAAATATCTTTATTCAGGTTTAGGTTTTTATCTTATTCCCCAGATGGTGAAAAATATGACCGGTGAGGATTTTGAAAGTTTTCTAAAAAAAACGTTTTATCATCCTTTAGGCGCTTACACGCTTACTTTCAATGCTCATAAGTATTTTCCTTTAAAAGATATTATGCCTGAGGAGATAGATACTTTTTTCCGTAAAAAAGCTATTCATGGCTATGTGCATGACGAAGGCGCCGCCATGATGGGAGGTATTTCCGGAAATGCCGGCTTGTTTGGAACGGCCAACGATTTGGCAAAATTGACAGAAATGTACTTGCAAATGG
>JALUYM010000207.1 GCA_027018745.1 Bacteroidales bacterium
CCAAAGGGTTTTTGAAAAAACATAACCTGAAACCAAATGTGATTGCTTTACACGGACACACTGTTTTTCACAGGCCGGAGAAAGGCTTTAGTTTACAACTCGGTTGTGGACAAGCCGTTGCCATAATAACACAGATAGAAACCGTGAGTGATTTCAGGAACAAGGATATTTTACTTGGCGGACAGGGTGCCCCTCTGGTTCCCATTGGCGACCAATTGTTGTTTTCTGATTATGATTATTGCGTTAACTTTGGGGGCATAGCCAATATTTCGTTTGAAAAAAACGGGCAACGGACAGGATACGATGTTTGTGCTGCCAACCAGTTATTAAACTACCTGAGCCGGCAAATGGGTATGGCATACGACAAGAACGGTAAAACAGCCTCGCTGGGCAAACTGGATAAGTTGCTTTTTGACCGGTTGAACAGGGTTGATTTCTGTCAGAAACCTTATCCTAAATCACTGAGTAATGAACAGGTACGGGAACTGTTCCTTCCCATATTGGATAACTCGCCGGCACCGTTGGAGGATAAACTGTACACTGTGGTAAAACATATAGCTTTTCAGATTGCCAGGGCAACAGATGCTTCTTCGGGGAAAAAGATGTTGCTTACAGGCGGCGGGGCGCATAACGCTTTTCTGGTGGAAGCTATCCGCCAGGAATGCCCGCAAAATATCTTTGTCCCTGATCCCCTGATCATTGACTTCAAAGAAGCACTGGTTTTTGCCTTTATGGGCATTTTGCGCCAAACCGGACAAATCAATTGCCTGGCATCTGCCACCGGTGCACGGAGAGATTCTTCCACAGGTATTATTTATAAGCTGTGAAAAATTGACAAAAGGAAAACCAACTTCTGTTCGGTTGCTTTATAAAAGCATCCGGAAGGCCTTTTTTACGGCCTGTCCGGATAGGAGATTTTAATGGTGAAAAATCATTTCGTTTTGTAACCAGTAAGTAACAATACCGGCAAGATACCCTGCCAGGGCAAGCCAGGCAATTTTTTTCATATACCAGATAAAGTCTATTTTTTCGAGTGCCATGGCCACTACACCGGCAGCAGAACCGATAATAAGGATACTTCCACCGGTACCTGCAGCATATGCCAGCAACTCCCAGAAAGCGCCGTTTTGTACAAAATGTTGCATAAATGCCGGATCGGAAGAAACAGTAGCCAGGGCATGCGTCATGATAGGATACATTCCCATGGCGGCGGCAGTAAGAGGTACATTATCTACAATGGAAGACAACAGGCCAATGGCACCGTTGATCAGATATATATTGTGCATGTGTTTGTCGAAATACTCGGCCATCAGTTGTAAATGACCTGCTGACTCCAGCGCAGCCACAGCAGACAAAATTCCGAGGTAGAACAAAATAGTAGGAATGTCTACCCTTTTCAAAATACCAACCACGGTAAACCGTCTTCTGTCTTTTTCCGAACCTTTTTTGTGGATAAATTCGGTGGCAACCCAAATCACGCCCAGGCTGAAGAGCATGCCCATGTAAGGTGGCAAATCGGTCAGCTCTTTAAAAACAGGAACGAAAATTAAACCACCTATGCCGAGGATCAACATCAACATTCGTTCACGTGGCGGTGTGTTAAAGCTATCGGAAACGTTGATTTTGGGTTTTTCAACATGCCCCCTCATGTATATAGAGACAACCGATAACGGAATAACCAGGCTGATAATACTGGGCAGGAAAACCATCCCCATGATATCCAGTGCTGTAACCTGACCGCCAATCCACAACATGATGGTAGTAACATCCCCGATAGGGGTAAAAGCGCCACCGGCATTGGCAGCAATCACAATCATGCTGGCAAAAAACCAGCGGGACTTTTTATCATCAATAAGTTTACGTAACAAGGCAATCATTACAATGGTAGTAGTCATATTGTCCAGTACTCCTGACAGGAAAAAAGTAATGGTTGCCACCGTCCATAACAATTTCACCTTATTGGTTGTTTTAATCCTGTCTGTAATTACCCGAAAACCTTCATGCTGGTCGACTGTTTCCACAATGGTCATGGCTCCGAGCAAAAAGAAAAGTATTTGTGCCAGGTTGCCTAAATGTGAAACAACTTCGTGTTCGGTAATGAAATACTTCATTTGGGAAATAAGGCTGACCCCCACATATTTATGCTTAAAGTTGGCCAAATCCGAACTTTTGAGGAAATGCTGCCATGCGGGGCTGAACCCGAGATTAAGGATGTCGGGCAACCCGTAAATGTAAACAACCCAAATAATGACCCCTAATAAAAGCGCGGAAGCTGCTTTATCAATTTTAAGCGGGTTTTCCAATGCAATTGCCAGATAACCCAGCACAAATACAACAAGCATCAAAATAAATGTTACCATCTTTAATAATTTTTGTTATGTAATTATCTAATCATGCAAATATATTTATTAGTTAATTCATAACAGCTCGTTTTTCGGCCTAAATTTTGTATAGATCAATATTTATATCTATATTTATACTGATTTTAGATTAAGAACGGTTTTTAACACAAAAAAACCTGTTTTCAGGGGATACAAAGATCTTACGTAATGGAAGGAAATGGCTTATTTGTGAAACAACAATAATTCCTGCAGCCAATAAACCAAAATGCCGCCAAAATATCCAACCAGTGCCAACCAGCTGATTTTTTTCATGTACCAGATAAAGTCTATTTTTTCGAGTGCCATGGCCACAACACCGGCAGCAGAACCGATAATAAGGATACTTCCACCGGTACCTGCAGCGTATGCCAGCAATTCCCAGAAAGCACCATTTTGTACAAAGTGTTGCATAAATGCCGGATCGGAGGAGACTGCCACCATGGCATGCGTCATAACAGGGTACATTCCCATGGCTGCAGCAGTAAGGGGCACATTATCCACAATGGACGAGAGCAGGCCGACGGCCCCATCCATCAGGTATATGTTTCGCATATGTTTGTCGAAATACAGGGCAAGAACCTGCAGGTGCCCGGCTGATTCCAGTGCAGCCACTGCTGACAAAATACCAAGGTAAAATAAAATGGTGGGAATATCTACTCTTTTCAGAATACCAACAACAGTAAACTTTCTTCTGTCTTCCTCCTCATCTTTTTTATGGATGATTTCGGTGGCAACCCAGATGATCCCTAAGCTGAAAAGCATTCCCATGTAAGGTGGTAAATCGGTGAGTTCTTTAAAAACCGGGACAAAAATCAGGCCACCAATACCCAATATCAAGAAAAGCAACCGTGTTTTGGGATGGGTACTATAACTGTCCGAAGTATTTACATCCGGCTTTTTTACATGTCCTTTCATATAAATGGAAATAATAGCAAGAGGAATGACCAGACTGATAATACTGGGAAGAAAAACCATTTCTATAATATCCAAGGCGGTAACCTGTCCGCCAATCCACAGCATAATGGTTGTTACGTCGCCAATGGGGGTAAAAGCACCTCCTGCGTTGGCCGCAATAATAATCATACTGGCAAAAAACCAACGTGTTTTTTTATCATCAACCAGCTTACGCAATAAGGCAATCATCACAATGGTTGTGGTCATGTTATCCAGTACTCCTGACAGGAAAAAGGTAATGGTTGCCACCGTCCATAACAATTTTACCTTGTTGGTGGTTTTAATTCTGTCTGTAATAATCCGGAACCCTTCGTGCTGGTCGACTGTCTCTACAATGGTCATGGCTCCCAGCAAGAAGAAAAGTATTTGTGCCAGGTTGCCTAAATGCGAAACAACTTCGTGTTGGGTAATGAAATACTTCATTTGGGCAAGCAGGCTTACATTTACATATTTGTGCTTTAGGTCGGCCAGGGCCGAACTTTTCAAAAAGTGTTCCCATGCCGGACTGTATCCCAGATTTAAAATTCCGGGCAAACCATAAATGTATATAGCCCAAATAACAACACCCAAAATAAGTGCAGAAGCTGCTTTGTCTATTCGAATAGGCCCTTCCATAGCTATGGCTATGTATCCGAGCACAAACACAATAAACATTAATATAAACGCTGTCATTTCTATAAATTTTTATGTGGTAAATCCATTCAAAACGTTTACCTTCTTAGAACGAAACGACAAAATTAATTTTTATTGTGAACTATTTAACTGTTATTGGCCGAAAAAGCGGTGACAACAAATTTCTCAGGTAAAGTGAAATCATTACAAACTACAATAAATAAAGCATTTATTGTATTTGCCATGCAGTAAATCAAGAAAAAAAAGTACTATTTTATACTGGATACAAATAGAAAAAACAAAAAAAGAAATGGGGATGTCCAAAAAGTAAGAAAAATTCTCCGCTCCTCCGGATTGCAAATCCGGAGGTTTTTAAGCCGGGGGATTTCAAATCCCCCTATCCGGTAACATTCGGATTGCCCGCCTGGATCGGACAGGCAAATCCGAATGAGCGGAGTATTACACATGAAACAGGATCAAATCCTGTAACCAGTAAATAAAGATCCCGCCGAAGTAACCGATCAATGCCAGCCAGCTGATTTTTTTCATGTACCAGATAAAATCAATTTTTTCCAGTGCCATGGCAGCTACACCGGCAGCAGAACCGATAATTAAAATACTTCCGCCGGTACCGGCAGCGTAAGCCAGCAGTTCCCAAAAGGCACCATCCTGAACAAAATGCTGGAGATAGGCATGCTGTGAAGAGGCAACTACAACAGCATGGCTGAGAATAGGGTACATGCCCATGGCGCCGGCTGTGAGCGGGACATTGTCTACAATGGAAGACAACAAGCCAATCGCCGCGTTGATACCATAGATATTATGAATGTTTTTATCAAGCCAGTGGCTGGCAAGGGCAAGGTGTCCGGCAGATTGCAGGGCTGCAACAGCCGACAGTATCCCGAGGAAAAAGAAAATGGTCGGGATATCAACCTTTTTTAAAACACCCATTACCGATAATTTTCGCCGGTCTTCTTTACTTTTGTTTTTGTGGATCAATTCGGTTGTGATCCATATAATACTCAACCCGAACAACATGCCCATATAAGGGGGTAAATGGGTAATGGTTTTAAAAACAGGAACGAACACCAGCGCCCCGATGCCCATAAACAGCATTAACCTGCGTTCGAAAGGGGTTGTAAAAACGGAAGTTTCATTAGTATCGACTTTGGGCTTCTGAACATTTCCTTTCATGTACAGGGAAACGATCAGTAACGGAAAAAGCAGATTGAAAACACTGGGAACGAATACCATGGAAATAATGTTGGCTGCAGTGACCTGTCCTCCTATCCATAACATGATGGTTGTTACATCGCCAATGGGGGAAAAAGCCCCGCCGGCGTTGGCAGCAATTACTACCATACTGGCGAAAAACCAACGGGTTTTTTTATCCTCAACCAACTTGTTCAGCAACGTAACAATCACAATGGTCGTGGTGAGATTGTCCAGTACGGCCGACATAAAAAAAGTAAGAATGCTCAGAATCCATAAAAGTTTTACCTTGCTTGTGGTAGTGATCTTGTCAGTAATCAGTTTGAAACCCTGATGCTGGTCGACGGTTTCCACAATGGTCATGGCACCCAACAGAAAGAACAGGATTTCACTGATATCCCCGAGGTGTTCTACAACCTGATTGTCAACCACAAAATAACGCATGCGTTCCAGCAGGGTGGCATGTGGATGCATTTTAACATATTCTGCCATGAAGGAACTGTTGCTAAAATGTGCCCACGCTTCACTGAAACCAAGTGAAAGTATGTTGGATACATCCAATAAATAAATGGCCCACACGAGAATGCCCAACAAAAGGGCAGATGCGGCTTTATCAATCTGAAGGGGATGTTCCAGGGCTATGGCAGTGTATCCTAATATAAATACCACTACCATCAAGGTAAAACTAAACATATTGAATGATGTTTGTTAATTGGTTTATAATAAAGATTAGGGCAGCAAATGTAAAGAAAGTATTCAATTTGAATGCATTTGTAGGGTACTGTTTAAATGTTGATGAGAAAATTTATAATATATCTAAATAGCATGATAATTATCTATATAACTTTAAAAAAAAACATAATAAATTTCTTCTTTTTCAGTTTAACTAACAGTTTGGTGTTTAAAAGAAGAACCCGCTTCAAACGGAAGCTAAAACATCAGCATGTACTTTTACCATTTAATAATCTAATTCATAAAAAATATGACAACAGCCGTTATTCTTCAACTTCATGAAGCTGCCCGGGTACTTGTACCGGCAGGGACCAAAGGGGAGATCAGTTTGCCAATTCTTCAGTTAGCTGTCAAAGGGGGATGGATTATGGCAATCCTCGGGGTGCTTTCTTTGATTGCAGTTTATATATTCATTGAACGTTATCTTGTTATCAGTCGTGCTTCCCGCGAAGACAAAAATTTTATGAACAATATCCGTTCGTTTATCCTGGCCGGTAAACTTGAATCGGCCAAAGACCTGTGTCAGACAAATAATTCGCCCATTGGTCGTATGATAGAAAAAGGTTTGTTGAGGTTAGGCCGCCCGCTGAACGATATCAATGCGGCCATTGAAAACGTGGGAAAGCTGGAAGTATCGCGGTTGGAGAAAAATGTGGCCGGCCTGGCTACTATTGCCGGAGCTTCGCCCATGCTGGGATTTCTCGGAACGGTTATCGGTATGATCCGTGCTTTTTATGATATGTCTATGGCCGGAAACAACATCAATATCAGCCTGCTTTCGGGTGGTATTTACCAGGCTATGGTTACTACCGTGGGAGGTTTGATTGTGGGAATTACTGCATATATTCTTTATAACCTGTTGGTTGCCAGGATACAGAAAGTAGTCTATATTTTGGAGATCAGAACTTCCGAATTCATGGACCTTCTTCACGAACCGGCCAAAAAATAAGATTTCTAAAATATTTTATCAGACTATGATAGTTTAAACCGCAAAAAATCCATGAAAAATGGCCATAGAAACAAGAAATAAAATTGATACGCATTTCAGCATGGCATCCATGTCCGATCTGGTTTTTCTACTGCTTATTTTCTTTATGCTTACTTCCACACTGGTGGCACCCAACGCCATTAAACTGTTGTTGCCGAGCAGTAACAGTAAAACCATGGCCAAACAAAGCCTGTCAATTTACATTAATAAATCACAGAATTTTTTTATTGGCGACAAGCCTGTACCGCCTTCCCAGCTCGAAACGTTGCTTTACAACAAAATAAAAAAGAATGTTACGGCTACCATTGTATTGCGCGCCGATAAATCGGTTCCGGTGCAGGATATTGTAACCGTGATAGACGCGGTCAATCAGATTAACCAAAAATATAAGACCAAACACAAAATCATTCTCGCAACCCGTCCCAACCGGTAAACTGCATCCTAATGAAACTGGACAAAGACAAATGGAAAGCGCTTCTCGGAACCATTATTTTTCATGGTTTGGTGGTGCTTGCATTGATGTTTCTTGCCTTGAGTACTCCTTTGCCGTTGCCGGGAGAACAGGGGGTAGAAGTTAGTCTGGGTTCTTCCGGTACAGGACTGGGAAATGAAGCCATGCGACCACCTCAGGAAACCATGAAACCAAAAACATTGACAAAACATCTTTCTCAACCAGGGAAACCAAAACCCAAACCGAAACCTGTGGTCAGCAAACAGGAAAACCTGACTCAGAATATTGAACCGGCACCGGCGCTGAAAAAAAAGGAAATGCCGGTCAAAAAACAGGAAAAAGAAAAAAAAGATACAGCCAGGGTAATACAAAAAACAACTTCATCGCAAAAGCTCCGGCCAAAAGTCAACCAGCGGGCATTGTTCAAACTGGCACCGGGAACTAAAATCCAGGGCAAAGGAGTGGCAGGCGGCGCAGGGAACCAGGGAACACCGTACGGTTTTATAAAGAGCAAAGTTTTCAGAGGCCGGGGTGGCCGGGGGCAGGGCATTTCGTTCAGCCTGGGCAACCGTGGAGCTAAATATCTGGCCAAACCCACCGCTTCCTTTTCGGAACAGGGAACTGTGGTTGTGCGCATTGAAGTGAATCCGCAGGGCAAAGTTGTTAAAGCCAGTGTATATGCCAAAGGAACGACCGTTGTCAGTGAAAAACTCAGGCAGATGGCTTTAAAGTCTGCCAAAAATTCTTTGTTTAGCCTTGACCCCTCCGCACCGGCAGTGCAAATAGGTACGATTACCTATCATTTTATATTAAAAAGGTAAAGGTTTTTTTTTGTTTACTTCCAGTCGAGCAAACGTTGTTCCCCTTCCAGGCCCCTGACTGTTTTTGCATCATAAGAAATTTCCAGGACTCCTTTATAATTCCCCGCATCATCCCGTACAGCAAAATATTGGATATACACAAACTTATCCTTAAAGTCAATCCAGAAATTGGCTTCGTTTCGTTCTCCGCTTTTGAAAGCAGCAATAATTTTTTCTACAATATGTACGCTTTTCGGGGGGTGGCAATATTTTACCTGACGGCCAATAATCCCTGCACTGCGGGGAAAAATCCGTTCATCACCTTTATTGTAATACCGGACTTCATCGTTTTCGTCCACATAGGTTACATCAAAAGGCATGTGCTTGAATATCAAGTTGATTTGTTCGGGTGTAATGGCTCCAACATCAAGATTGACAGCCCCTATTTGCGAACTTGTTTTCCCGCTTCCCGTAAACGGTACCGGTTCAACATTTTCGGCAATTTGGGCTGTACCTGTTTCCACTTTATGTTCTGTATGTTTTTCAATGTGTGGCCACAGGGGAGGTTTGTCAATCAGGCAAAAACCGACTTCATCTTCCCCTTTTCTTATCTCAGCCCATTCTTCGTCGCTAATAAGTTCAAGGCTTGTAGGCCAAAGTATTTTTTCTTCTTTAAAGATCATGTCTTCAATTTCTTTGAAAAGAGAATCCTGGGCATCGAAAAAGGCTGCATATTTTTTTTGGTCGAGTAACGAGCGGCATGACTTGATCTGATTACGTACATGATCATGTAAAGACCACATGACAGTAGATGGCTTGTTGAAACCTTTGGTTTCCAGATAAGGGAAAAGCTGGTTTTCTTTACGAACATAATGGATGTTGATTTGCCACAACTTGTTGTAAGCATCTTCCCAATAATGGTGGTCAACATTTTTCAGGTCCACCTCTTTTTCTGCTTTCCGAAGCTCTTCAAGCAGGCTTTTAATGGCCACATTTTCTTTGATAAAAGTATCCAGAGGATGTCCCTCTTCCAGATTATCAACACTTACTTTTTCCAGCGATTTTTTAAAAATGCTCAGCAAATCATCCACTTTGGCTTCAAACTGTGTATTAGAAATACCCATGTCTTCCATTTTTTGTTCGGCAAGTGCAAACTCACCGGCACTAATGGTTCCTTTCAGTTCGTTATCAAAACGTATTTTGCATTCATCCAGACTTTTTCCGGCAAAGAAATCGTTTACAATACCCAATATGGACTTTAACCTTTCGGGAGAAGAATTTAAATAAGAACCCATTTCACTTTTTGCCTGCCACGATGCAGGAGGTTCGGGAACCAGCCAGCCGATTTCATCTTCCCCGGCGCGTATCTCCTGCCACTCTTTGTCGGTGAAAAGCCGTGCAGCTGTGGGAAAAAGAATCCGTTCTTCTTTGATGGTCATTTCCTGAGCTTCCCTTGCCAGCACAGGAAGTAAAATGCGTGCTTCTTTTTCGTTATTTTCGGCTACCGCTTTAGAAAATGCCTTGGCCAGCTTTCGGATGTCATCATCGGAACTCCACATAATGGAGCTGGGATGGTTAAATCCTTTTTTTTCAAGAAAAGGAAAAATCTGATTTTCTTTTCTTAAATAGTGGATGTCCAGCCCGGCAAATTGTTTTGCCAGTAATATCCAGTCCGATTTTAAATCGGTAAAGCTGTTTTTGGTTTCATTGAGCTGCGTTGCACGATTAACCAATGCTTTAATTTGCTTGTTTTCTTCAAGAAAAGTATGGATTGGATGACCGCTTGTAAACGAACCTAAATCCTTTTGGGGTATCTTTTTTTCTATGACTTCAAAAATGTGTGTTTCAATGCTTACATGTTGTTCCGCATCGGAAAAGACATTTTCATTTTCCAATTTCTGAGCCACTTCGGTAACCTCTTCTGCAGTAATTTCCGGAATGTAATCCATAAACACCCGGATTAATTTGTTGGCCTGCTCCTCTTCTTTTTTTGCCAGCAAAGTCATTATCTGTCTGAGCAATTCTTTTTTATCTTTCATTTTTGTTTATCAATTTAATGTGTCCCCGGTTTGTTCTGTTTTCAGCTTTCCTGATTTACTTTTGAGAAGGATTTCCCCAAACCCAGATTAGATGAATTCTTTCTTCAACTGGTCTGCCCATGATTTAATCCTTTCGTCAGTCAAATCACTTTGGTTGTCTTCATCCAGTGGTAAGCCTATGAATTGTCCGTTAACCACAGCTTTGGATTCATCAAATTCATAACCTTCGGTTGAAATTTTTCCCACAATATCACAGCCTTTGTTACGAAGGACTTCATAAATTAAACCCATGGCATCCACAAAAGAATCGGCATAAGCTTCCTGATCACCACAACCGAAAATAGCCACTTTTTTTCCTTCCAGGTTTTCTTGTTGGATTTCAGAAACAAATTCTTCAAACTCTTCTTCCAGGTCACCCATTCCCCAGGTGGAAGAGCCAAAAATCAGGTTGGGAAAATTATCCATGTCACTTGCCTTGGCGTTGGCAACATCAAAGATTTGTGCTTTGTCGGGTCCGAATTCCTGTTGAAGCTTTTTGGCTGCTGCTTCTGTGTTTCCCGTTGAAGAACCGTAAAATATACCTACGTTTTTCATGACTTTATTGTTTAAATTATTTATACGACAAAGATGCTGGTATTATTAATGTTAAACAATACCTTCTTAAAGGTATTTTATTACTTAATAACCTGTTCTGATTTCAGGTTACTGATGGGGTGCATGCGTTTTTTCTTTTTCGCTGCGGAATAAAATTCTCTACATTTGCCGTATGAATTATGATGAAACCATTCAATGGCTTTTTAGCCGTTTGCCTATGTACCAGCGTGAAGGACAAGCTGCTTATAAGGCAGATCTTTCCAATACCAAAGCTTTACTACGGCAGTTGGGCCGGCCTCAGGAAAAATTTAAGGCCATTCAGGTTGCCGGTACCAATGGCAAAGGCAGTGTTTCTCACATGATGGCTTCTGTTTTGCAACAGGCAGGTTATAAAACAGGTCTCTATACATCGCCCCACTTACGTGATTTTCGTGAAAGGATCCGTATAAACGGGGAGATGATTTCCCCCGAAAGGGTTGTCGCTTTTGTTGAGAAATACCGACAAGGTTTTGAAAAAATCCACCCTTCTTTTTTTGAAATGACGGTGGGGATGGCTTATCAATTTTTTGCAGAGGAGAAAGTGGATTTTGCTGTGCTGGAGACTGGTATGGGCGGACGGTTGGACTCGACCAGCGTTTCGCATCCGGTATTGTCTATTATTACCCATATCGACTATGACCATACGCAGTTTCTCGGCGATACGCTTGAAAAAATTGCAGCCGAAAAAGCCGGTATTTTAAAACCGGGTATTCCCGTTGTGATTGGGCGAAGGCAGGCAGAAACCACCCCTGTTTTTGAGAAAGCCGCCGGTGAAAAGGGTTGCCCCCTCATTTTTGCAGAAGATCATGTGGAGGTTAAAAGGATACGCACGGCCAATCCGTATGAAAAACATTACGATGTTTGGGCTGAAAACGAATTGTACCTCGAGAACATCAACAGTCCGCTGCTTGGTGTTTACCAAATGGAAAACATAGCCACTGCTGTTCAGGGTATTAGAGAATTAAACCGGTCAGGCCAAATTGATATTGACAGAAAAACGCTTGGTGAAGGCCTGGAAAATACGGTTCGAAATACACATCTGGCAGGGAGGTGGCAGATCATCAACAGGAATCCTCTGACGATTGTGGATGCAGGCCATAATCGAGAAGGGCTTATGGCCGTTCGCAGGCAGTTGCAGGAAACGGACTACCACCATTTGCATTTTGTCCTGGGCATGGTTTCCGATAAAAATCATGAGGATTTACTGGCCCTGCTTCCCCAAAATGCTACCTATTATTTTTGTAAAGCTGATATTCCCCGCGGACTTAATGCCGAGATACTGAAAGACAAAGCTTTTAAAGCCGGGCTGAACGGAAACAGCTATCCTTCGGTGATGCATGCTTTCAATTCGGCTGTTAACAATGCGGGGCCGGATGACCTGGTTTTTGTGGGTGGCAGTACTTTTGTTGTGGCCGAAGTGGTGTAGTTGTATCCGGTTATTATTTCTTTTTGACAGGCAGTCCTGTTACGTTAAGCACGGAATAAAAAATTTGAAAGTTTACCTGAAAAAACAAGAGGGAATGATTTTAAATTACAGGCAATCCATAATTTTCTTCCTGATGTTGGAATAGTTATCCTATTGATTTATTACCTTTGCAAACGTTTCAAAAAGGTAGAATTAAATCATATACAAAAATGAGCATTCAACACAATAAAGAAGAAATTCTCAGTAAGCTTGGAATTGAAAGTGTCAATCCCGGGATTTGCACCGGAACTGAATGGATCGATTCCAAAGGTGATGTAACCACTTCTTACTCACCGATAGATGGGAACGCTATTGCGCAGGTCAAAAATGCCACGCTGGATGATTATGAAATGGTTATTGGCAAAGCCGAAGCGGCA
>JALUYM010000208.1 GCA_027018745.1 Bacteroidales bacterium
TTCCAGAAAATCGGCATGTAATACAAGATCGGTTACCGGATGGTATTGGATGTCCTGCAAAATGGTCTCGTAAATTGTTCCTTCCAAATCAATTTTAATAATAAATACTTCCGGGGTAAAGATGATTTCTTTGAAATCTTTCTGGTCAAGATAGAAGTGTTTTTGTTCTTTGCCGCCATAAATGACACAAGGTACTTTTCCTTCTTTTCTCAGTTTTTTAGCATCTTTTTTCCCTACGTACGCCCTGAGCGTACCGCTCAATGATACTGTTTTCATGATATAAAAATTTAAAGGTTTATTTAATACTGCTCCCCAAATTAAACAGGGAGCTGATAGATTCATAATTTTCAACCCGTTTGATCACTTCAGCAAAAAGATTGGCCGTGGTAAGCACTTTTACTTTTTCAAAACCTTCCTGTCTGATGGGAATGGTATCGGTAACAACCACTTCTTCAAACGGGGAATTGGCAATGACTTCCCTTGCGTTTCCTGAGAAAATTGCGTGGGTGGCCATGGCCCTCACACTGTTGGCCCCTTTTTTCAGGATTAATTCTCCTGCTTTGGTAATGGTTCCGGCAGTGTCGATAATATCATCAACCAAAACCACATCTTTTCCTTTCACATCCCCGATCAGCTGCATTCTTTCCACCACATTTGGTTTGGATCGCTGCTTGTAGCAAATAGCAAAACCGGTATTCAGGCCTTTGGCATAAGAAGCTGCCCTGCGCGTTCCCCCGGTATCTGGTGAAGCCATCATTAAATTGGGCAGGTTCAGGCTCCTCAGATAGGGATAAAAAATAACCGATGCATACAAATGATCCACCGGTATATCCAAAAAGCCCTGAATTTGATCTGCGTGCAAATCGATGGTTATCAACCTGTTTATTCCTGCAGAAGTCAAAAGGTTCGTGATCATTTTTGAACCGATACAAACCCGGGGTTTGTCTTTTCTGTCCTGACGGGCATAACCAAAATAAGGAATTACCGCTACAATTTTCCTTGCAGAAGCTCTTTTGGCCGCGTCGATCATCATGAGCAGCTCAAGAATGTTTTCAGCCGGAGGAAAAGTGGACTGGACAATAAAAACATCACGTCCGCGAATATTTTCCTCGTAAGAGGTTTGAAATTCGCCGTCAGAAAAATTAATCACCTCCGATTTGCCTAATTCTGTATGGTAAGCTTTGGCAATTTTTTCCGCGAGATACCGGCTTTGCCGTCCGGAAAAAATTTTAACTATTGGCTCTTGCATGATATATTCAACTGATTGAAATGCGGTGCAAAAGTAATATAAAATTTATTGTAAACCAGTTGCTTTTTTATTTTTAAGAAAAATTTATCATAGTATTTTACGATAAGCACAAAACTTACGGGCGTCTTGACTGCGGGGCGGTAAATTTATCATTTTAATGCAACTTTCATGTACACAGGATTGTGATCGCTGTCGGCAAAATTCAGGTCAATGGTTTTTACCCGAAGCAATTTTATATTGGGTGAAAGAATAAAATAGTCGATGGTGGTGGTGCCGTTCTTTCCCCTGACAAATGGTTTATTATTTTGCCGGTTGGTCGGGGCCGTGGGATCATAAGCCCATTTCCACCCCCGCGGAAATGTTTTGTCGCTCATTTGGACTTTTGTGGGAACAAAACGGTCGCCATCAAAATTTCCTTTGGGCTTAAAATGAGGCGGATTGGCATTCCAGTCACCTCCTGCAATCACATAATTTCCTTTGGCATATTCTTCCAACATTTTCTTTTTTAGTACGTTCAGTTCTTTCACCCGCAATAGACTGTCATATACATATGCAGAATTGTGGGTATTCATAAGTACCAGGTCTTTTCCGTTGGCCAACGGAAAACGCGTCAGTATAAAACAACGGTCCAGCAAAAACAGTTTTTCAGGCCAGGAGGCAATCAACGGATAAGCATATCGCGTAGCCTGGTCGTAAGGATAATCGGTAAAAGTCATCAATCCCCCTTTTACGGCACCCATTGGATTGTACCAGGGAACGGGGACAAAAGGACATTTATAATTGTAGGCAAAAATAGCATGACTGCCTTTTTTGGCTTCCGAAATGGCTTTTACTTCATTTAAATCGTAAGAACGGTGCGAATGCATATCCACTTCCTGAATGAACCAGAAATTAATGGAATCGTTGGAAGAAACAAAATGTTCGATACCATGCAGGTATTTCTCAACCAGCTTTTTGGCGGGCCTCACCTTTGTC